>NZ_JBLZFX010000002.1:0-162951 GCF_050753345.1 Alkalinema pantanalense CENA528
TCCTATGACTTAGCCATGGCCGTTATCGCTGGGGTAGAAAACCGCTATTTTCCCAAAGGTTATAAGGTTGAACGTTTTATATTTAATTCAGCCTAGCTACTTACTGCCATTATCAACTTGGGAAGTCGCAGTCCTGCCTCTGCTCCTGCAACATTGGTTGATCAATCCGTGGGTTTGGCTCCCGTTTCAGTGACGTCTCCAGTGTCTTTTGATATTGGTAATCGTTGGTTAGGCCAACTACAAGCGGCGATCGTGAATCAGAATGCCAAAATTCTGACTGATCCAACGCTGGTGGTGCAAGAAGGTCAGAACTCTCAGGTGAAGCTGACTGAAGAAGTGATTACCAACTTCAAAGTAGAAACCCAGGCTGGGTCTCCGCCAACGGTAACTGTCACGATTGAGAAGCAAGAAGCCGGCTTAACCCTGGATCTGGCTGTGGATCGGATTGATGATAATGGGTTTATCTCAATGCGGATTAAACCCGTTATCAAATCTCCTCAACGGACGGAAAGTGTGAGTTTACCTGCGGGTGGCCAAATTGCTCAACAGCAGGTGACGCTCCTGCAAAGCCGCGAAGTCACTACAGGTTTGGTGCGGGTAAGAGATGGTCAATCCTTGCTCCTAACTGGGGTGATTCAAGAGGCCGATCGATCCAACGTTCGGAAGGTTCCTATTTTGGGTGATTTACCCCTTTTGGGTGCCTTGTTCCGTCGGACAGAACGACAAAATGAACGCAAAGAAGTGGTCGTCTTGGTGACGCCGAAGATTATCGACGATAGCGATCGTTCCACCTTTGGCTTTGGTTACAACCCCAGTAAGGAAGCTCAGCAGGTTCTGCAAAAGAGCAATAACTAAGACGGTTAGGGTTGTGAAGAGTTAACTGATGAAAAAAGGGGCAGCTTTTAATGCTGCCCCTTTTCTTTGATTCCGATTTCTTTTGTTTCGCTCTGGTTTGTTTCGCTCTGGGGGGTCAAGGAACCCAGCTTAAGATTCCATTGCAACTAAAGCCGGAGTATCGTAGCGAATTCCAGCTTGGGCCAACCGATCGAGGGCTTCCTGCAAGCGATCGCACTCCGCAATCAAGCTGATCCGCACATAGCCTTCGCCCCCGGTGCCAAAGGCATTCCCCGGTGTCACCACGACCCCCGTGGTTTGCAGCACAGAGAGCGCAAAGTCCGTTGAGCCTTGCCCGATTGGACAGGGCACCCAAAGATACATCGTGGCGCTGGGTTTGGGAATTGTCCAACCCAACTTACCCAAGCCTTCAATCAAAAAGTCCCGCCGCATCCGATAGCGATCGCGCACTTCTTGAATGTAGGGTTCCGGCAACCGAAGTGCCGTTTCCGCCGCCGCTTGCAAAGCCGAAAAAAGACCGTAGTCCAGATTGGTCTTGAGGGTGCGCAGCCCTTGAATTACATGGCG
Organism: Alkalinema pantanalense CENA528; assembly: GCF_050753345.1. Lineage (NCBI taxonomy): Bacteria > Bacillati > Cyanobacteriota > Cyanophyceae > Leptolyngbyales > Leptolyngbyaceae > Alkalinema > Alkalinema pantanalense. Next base: position 1,423 of record NZ_JBLZFX010000002.1, read on the forward strand.
ATTGCCCACAACAAACCCAACCCGCCAGCCTGCCATATTGTAGGTTTTGGACAGGGTGTGGAACTCAACACCAATGTCCTTCGCGCCGGGAATTTCCAGCAAACTGGTGGGTTGATAGCCATCAAAGGCTAATTCTGCATAGGCTTGGTCATGCACGAGCAAAATCTCGTGCTTCCGCGCAAAGGCCACCACTTCTTCAAAGAACTCACGGGGAGCTGTTGCAGTGGTGGGATTACTGGGGTAATTGAAATAGAGAATTTTCGCCCGTTGGGCCACCTCGTCGGGAATGGCCCCTAGATCAATCAGCCAATCTTTCTCTGCCGATAGCATTAAGGGATACAGATCTGCCCCCGCTAACAACGGCCCCCGGAAATGGGGCGGATAGGAGGGGCTGGGCACCAAAATCGTATCACCGGGATTGATATAAGCCAGCGCTAAGTGTGTTAATCCTTCCTTTGATCCCAGTAAGGGTAAAGCCTCTCCATCGGGATCTAACTGCACATCATAATGACGCTGATACCAATCGGTAATGGCGGTACGGAAACTGGCCGTACCTTCAAAAGGCGGATAACCATGGTTCTTGACATCCTGTAAGGCCCGTTGCGCCGCTTCGACCACGGGTTGCGGCGTGGCTCCATCTGGATTTCCCATCCCCAAATCAATCAAATCGACCCCTTGGGCACGGGCATTGGCCTTCAGTTCATCCAACCGGGCAAAGACGTACTGGGGAAGTGCTTTGAGACGATCGGCGGTGGAAATCCAACTAGGGGTCATAGGGATACCTCTTCAAGGAAAGCGGCAGGTTCAACGGCGGGAAAGGCAGTGGGTGCAGTGGTGGAAACCATGGCCGCTAGTAGCTGGCTAGGTTCTACGGGGAAGGGCAGACGATGAATATCCGATTGGGGATTGCAGGCCACGATCGCTGCCTGTTCCAAGTCCGCGATCGTAATGCTGTCGAGTCCTAGATCTGCTAAGGTCTTTGGCAGCCCCAAGTCTTCGTAAAACTTCAGTAACTGTTGGCGAGCGGTGGCGGCTAATTGGTTGCCCTGCAACAGTTCTTCCAGTCGCAGTTGTACCAAAATGCCATAGGCAACCTTTTCCCCATGGAGTACTCCGTGGGCATCGGGCAGGTGAGTCAGGCCATTATGCACTGCGTGGGCCGCAACGGTACGACACTGGGCCCCGCCAATGCCGCCAATCACCCCCGCTAGGAGCACTGAAGCATCCACGACATCTTGCCAAACCTCACTACCTGGTTGGTCGATCGCCTGCTTAGACTTCTGGAATAAAAGATCTCGCAAAACCCGCGCCTGCTGAACCGCAGCGACCAAAAAAGTACGCTCTGAATGGCCACTACTGACGGAGGCTTCATACCACTTGGCGATCGCGTCACCAATTCCAGCTACTAGAGTCCGACGGGGCGCAGTGACCACTAGCCCGTAGTCCAAAATCAGCAAATCCGGACAGGTGGGCAGCCCCACATCGTAGAGAAAGGCTCCCGCCTCGGAATAGACATTGGACAAGGCCGTCCAAGCGGCACAGGTGGCCGCCGAAGTGGGAATGGTGACGATCGGTAAATGACGCTGATAGGCCAGTAGCTTAGCCAGATCCAACGCCTTGCCACCACCGATGCCAATAATCAGATCTGCTTGATGCTGATCTGCAGTCGTGTGTAAATTCGCCAATGCCGTTTCGCTACAGTCTGCACCGTACCGTCCCCAAGCTGCAACCAAGTTCTGTTGGTCTAACACAGGATTTAGCCGAGATTCAATCACCGCTAAAGTCGTGTCTCCACCCACCAGCAAAGGACGATTGCCTAATCGCGCGATCGGGGCTCCCATCTGTTCCAACGCATTCCAGCCACGGATGACCTGGGCCGGTGCGATCGCAGAAACCAGAAGAGAGGATGATGTGGTTGCCATGATCAAACCTCAACCTGCAATGAATACCCTAGCCCACTGAATGTTTGGGCAAATCTGCAAATGTGTCTCGATCAACTTCAATTTGTTGATTCTCGTCGTTGCGGGTCACCAAAGAGCGACGAACCGCCCCTAAGTAAACAGGTTGGGAGAGTCCTGCTTGGGGATGAATAATGGTTCTGGCTCGAATGGTTAGGATGCCATCGGGAGATGTCCGACCCGGAGAGTAAAGGTCAAAGGAGGCTTGCTTAAGGGTGGCCTCTAGTTGCTCAGGGGTAATCGTCGGGGGAACCGCAATGACCACTTGATCCGTCGAATTGTCGAACACCCGTGAGAATTGAACGACTCCTGGAATTTCTGGCCGTTGATACCATGCAAGGCTCAACGCAAAGACTCCAGCAGTCAGGAGGCCGGTAAAGCTTGCTACTCCGACCATCCGAAAACGTAAACTCCATTGCAGGGCAAAGGCAAGTGCTGTTAATCCTGCAAGGCAGATCGTGCTAATACCTAGCCACTGGGCGGCTTGCGTAAGTTGTTCTGTGGAAAGCATGGAATCGAAGGGGTCGTCTCCGGCAAGATAGGATCACAATTTTCTCATTTCATCCTATCAGGCAAAGGCCCATGGCGGCGGAGCAGAGCCAGTCGTCAAGTTCGATAGGCTACAAAGATCCTGGCAAAAATGCTGTAGACACTCATGTATCTAGTCTCTGTGTAGCGTGATTCGACCAGCAAAATTATCTCTCGCAAATCATCTCCCCGTCCTTGGACGGAAAATTTACATGGGTATCAGGGTGGGCGAGTTCCATGACCTTGTAGGGTGGAGACGTTTTCCGATCGCTGCTACTGAGCAGTCCCGACGATCGAACCACATTCTGAATTCATCGAACTTATGTTTGTTTAGCAACCAGTTGGTTGTGTTTAGCAACTGGTTGTTTAGTCACAAAATCGGCAAGCAAAAATTTTGAGACGACGTTGGAGCAACTTTTGTCGAACCCCTGCTATTGGACGATCGTTTCGCCGCAAATTTCCCTAAAATTTTCCTGAAAATTGACCTTGGGAACCGCAACGCAAACAGCACCGCAAATTTGATAACCTAGTCCAAATAGTCTTGGGAAAGATAGCGTGGACATTCAAATTGGCAGAGGTAAAACTGCACGTCGGGCCTATGGTTTCGACGAAATTGCATTGGCTCCGGGGGCTCGCACCCTCGATCCTAGCTTGGCGGACACCCGCTGGACGATCGGGGGAATTGAGCGGGAAATTCCCATCATCGCCAGTGCTATGGATGGCGTGGTAGATGTCAAAATGGCAGTCCGCTTGTCGGAGTTAGGGGCCTTGGGGGTGCTCAATCTGGAGGGCGTTCAAACTCGCTACGCAGACCCCAACCCGGTGCTGGACAAGATTGCCTCCGTGGGTAAGGACGAATTTGTCCCCTTGATGCAGGAAATCTACCAAGAGCCGGTCAAAGCAGAATTGGTCGAAAAGCGAATTCAGGAAATTAAGAGCCAAGGTGGGATCGCAGCCGTCAGTGCCACGCCTGCGGGAGCAGCCAAATTTGGCAGGGTGGCAGCGAACGCTGGAGCAGACCTGTTCTTCATCCAGGCAACGGTGGTGTCTACGAATCACCTCTCCCCAGCGGAAATTCAGCCCTTAGATCTGGCTAAATTCTGCGAAGAAATGCCCATTCCCGTCATTTTGGGCAATTGCGTAACCTATGATGTCACCTTGCAACTCCTGCGGGCAGGCGCAGCGGCCATCATGGTTGGGATTGGCCCCGGTGCCGCTTGTACTTCCCGTGGCGTCTTGGGCGTAGGGGTGCCCCAAGCTACTGCCGTTGCAGATTGTGCCGCAGCTCGGGATGACTTTGAGAAGGAAACCGGTAAATACATTCCCATCATTGCTGATGGGGGCTTGGTAACCGGGGGCGATATCTGTAAGTGCATTGCCTGTGGCGCAGATGCAGTGATGATTGGTTCGCCCTTTGCCCGTGCGGCGGAAGCGCCGGGTCGAGGTTATCACTGGGGCATGGCAACCCCAAGTCCTGTGCTGCCTCGCGGTACTCGTATTCGGGTCGGTACCACAGGAACCCTGCAGCAGATTTTGCGGGGGCCAGCGGGCTTGGATGATGGTACCCACAACCTGCTAGGGGCCTTGCAAACCAGTATGGGGACGCTGGGTGCTGGAACCATTAAGGAAATGCAGCAGGTGGAAGTTGTGATCGCGCCTTCGCTGTTAACGGAAGGAAAGGTTTACCAAAAAGCTCAGCAGTTGGGGATGGGTAAGTAGTTTCGTGCAACAGTCTGGTGGGGGTTGGCCAAGTTTATTAAGTAAAATGCCAGAATATTATGTCTTTCATGAAGATCTGCTGCATTTTTGATCAAACTTAGGTCGATCGCCGTCCCATCAGCCCCGATTGGTTTAGTCAACGGCTCCGTTGCAGTTCACTGGTAGTTGACTACAATAGGGCCGTTGGCGGGCTTCCGACGCAACCTGAACCCTCAACGATCGAGTCGTTTCTGCTCCATAAAAACTTCCCTGAGTCAACCGTTCTGGCCTGGGAAAATTTGAATTCCTAACTTACAATAGATAAGTAGCGGAGACGCATGTTTCCGTTCACTCCTCACACCACACTCCGCCTGAACTTAGGTTTAGGCGGTTCCTTATTTTTGGGTTCTTTGTTTTTTAAGGTCTTCTTCCAAAGGGGCGATGGGCAGAAGGACTTCGAGACCTGTTCCCCTGTGATAAAATCAACTCCTAGAGTTTTAGGCAAGGATTTTTGAGCATGTCAGAAGCCGCACAAGTTACTGATGCCACCTTCGATCAAGAGGTGCTAGAGAGCACCGTGCCGGTACTCGTTGACTTCTGGGCTCCCTGGTGCGGCCCTTGTCGCATGGTGGCTCCCGTAGTGGATGAGATTGCAAAAGATTACGCAGACAAAGTAAAAGTCGTAAAAGTTAACACAGATGAAAATCCTAGTGTTGCGAATAAGTATGGCATTCGCAGCATTCCAACACTGATGATTTTCAAGGGTGGCCAGCGGGTAGACATGGTGGTTGGGGCTGTTCCCAAAACCACGCTAGCCAACACACTGGAAAAATATCTTTAATCCAGTCCCCTTCACAATTTTTTAATTGACCCAAAAGCGCCCCAGGCAAATGTCTGAGGCGCTTTCTGTATGCGGGCTAACCTATTTCTTTGGGAAATCTAGATAGAATGGAAACCCGAATATGGAGATATGAATGGTTGCATATCCTTCGCCTGGTGCAATTGCGGCTCTACGCGCTGAGATTAATCATTTATTGGATCAACTGCCAGGATCCCCGAATGGTGACGTTATTCTGAATGCCTTAGCAACCTTGATCAATTTGAGCGATGCAGAAATCGATCGGTTGGATTGGAAGATTTTGACTGCTTCATTGCAGGATATGGATCGGGCCTTCAGGGCCTTTTATCCCTACCGACATGTCCGCAAAATTGCCATTTTTGGGTCAGCTCGGATTGCGTCAGATACGCCGGAATACCAGATGGCTAAGGAATTTGCCCAATGTGTCACTGCCCAAGGGTTTATGGTGATCACCGGGGCTGGCCCCGGTATTATGCAGGCAGGCAATGAAGGGGCTGGACTGGAGAATTCCTTTGGTCTGAATATTCAATTGCCCTTTGAACAAGGTTCCAATCCGTTTATTGCCGGTGATCCGAAGCTGGTTTCTTTTAAATATTTCTTCACGAGAAAACTCTTTTTCCTGAAAGAAAGTGATGCTTTGGCCCTCTTTCCTGGTGGATTTGGGACGCTGGATGAAGCTTTTGAATGCATCACCCTGACCCAGACGGGCAAATCAGTTCCAGTGCCGCTGGTTTTAGTGGATAAACCGGGTGGCCATTACTGGCAGGAATGGGCGGAATACATTGAAAAAAACTTATTAGCCAATGGTTTGATTAGCCCCGAAGACACCAGTTTATATACAATTACCGATCGCTTAGACGTGGCCTGCAATGCGATCGCGAGTTTCTACCAGGTCTACCACTCCAGCCGCTACGTTGATCATCAACTGGTTCTACGGCTAAAAACAGAACTGACGGAGGACAATCTGGCGGAACTGAATGAGCGCTTTAGCGACATTCTAGTGAAGGGCAAGATTGAAAAAAGCGCTGCTCTCTCCAAGGAAGCCCACGACGAAACCTATATGTTGCCTCGGTTAGTGCTGCATTTTAATCAACGGGATTTAGGCCGCCTTTATCAAATGATTCGAGTGATTAATCGAATGGGAGATCCCACGGCGGAAGATTTCCAACACCCCGAACGCAAGTAACGCTCTCCTTGGAGCATGAGTCGCGAGGGGGGCATCATTCAGGCTACGGGCTGATCAAGATTGCAGTCAGGATTATTGCCCCCGGCGCATGGCCCAGACCCGTCGTATCGCAAACCAATCGAGCCAAAATTCCTGTTGCCAGTGAGAGCGCTGCTGGTGATGCCACTGCTCTGCTAACTGCTGTACGATCGCGCCTTGGCTCGTGGGCAAGCTATAGAGATTGCGCAAAGTCTTAATGTTTACTCGCAGTTGTAAGGCTTGGTGCAACAGTTCGACCACTGAGATTGCGCCTGCTCCAACCCCATGGGCACCTAAGAGCTCACCATTTCGGCGGGTAATGACCTTGCAATATAAGGGCGAGGAATGACCTGAGAGCTGGCCTGAAGGATGGTCTAGGTCAGGGGCTGGAAAAACGGCTTCCACGATCGCACAATCTCGACCATATTGATTCCTCGCTAGGGGCTCCGTCAATCCCACCCCTGAGATCGGAATGGGGGTATTGACTTCATAAAGCGCCAACGGATGGATAGGCGATCGTTGCCAAGGAGCTAGTAGAATCCGCTGAACCCAGTCATGGGCAATGCCGTAGGGATGGGCTGTGTTGGAAGGGCAGGCATAGACCGCACATCTGGCTGTTTGGAAAGTGGTGTGCGGTAATTGCCCATCCAATTTCAACGGTAGATGCACCCCGAGAGCCTGTAAATCTAAAGACTGGAGGGGAGCTCGGCGGGAGGTGATGACCACGGCATCGGTGGCCATGGCGGGAGGATTCTGTTGGCTTGGATTGAGTTGTAACCAGAGACGATCGTGGCGACGACTCGCCTGGGTAATGTCGGTATCGGTCATTATGCAGATACCCTGTGCTTCCAGAATGGCTTGGAAACGAAAGGCGGCCTCTGGATCGGCTTGGGGGAGAATGCGGGAATATCCCGTGATTAGGGTGACTTGGCTGCCTAATCGCTGTAGGCCCCAAGCCAATGCAACAGTTTGTTCGTCCTCACCGATGATGGTTAACGATTGTTTTAAACCCTCGGCTGTGGTGGAGCACGTGAGTTGCGTGAGTAACGATTCGATCGTCCAATAGCCCGCTTCCGCAAGGTTCGGAATGGTGACGCTGATTTGTTGTGGTAAGGCTAATAGAAAGGCCCGCGATCGTAGGAGCCGTCGATCTTCAATCCGGAAACCGGGTTTGGGTCTGCAACAAAATTCACCATGACCGGGAATGACCTCAATGCCTAGCATTCCAAGGGCTGCTGGGGAATGGATGCGCTGGTAGTCCGCGATCGCGGTTTGAACCAATTGAGCGATCCGCTGCGACTGCTGCGATCGTGCTGTTTGGAGCTTGGGCCAATCATCAGCGTCTAAGGGCTGATCCGTTGCAGCAAAGATGCGCTCTAAAAAAATTCGTTGGGCCAGCGGCCAAGTTTCCAGTTCCCCTTGTTGCACCAAGGCTACCCTAGCCCCATAGCGGGCAGCAATTTTGGCAGCTTCAATCCCTACTTCGGAGGCTCCAATCACAACTAGATCGTACTCAATGGGCATAGGGTTAATGGCAGAGTAAGGCAATTAGCAGGGCGCTTCCAAGATCTTGCTGTAAACAGCTTGCTTGCAAGTTAGTCGTCTAGAAAGTTAGCCATCTAAAACAGGCTTGAGAGCCTCCAATAATGTTTGATTTTCAGCAATTGTGCGCAGAGCCACCCGAAAATAGCGATCGCCCAATTCTGGAAAACTGAGACAATCTCGAATCAGGATTTGGTACTGCTGGAGCAACTGTTGTTGAAGGCCGGGAACAGACCGATCGCACTGAACGAGGAAAAAATTGGCGGCACTGGGCAACACCTGTAATCCTGGCAATTGGCTCAGTCCCGCTTCTAGCAACGGTTGAGCCTCAGTGAACCAAGCATAGGTTGCCTGCTGATAGGCTATGTCTTGAAGAACGGCTTCTCCTACGGCAGCAGCTAAACTATTCACCGTCCAAGGGTCGCGCCACTGTTGCCATTGCCGTAGCCGATCGGGATGGGCAATGGCATAGCCTAGGCGTAGTCCCGGCATGGCGTAGAACTTTGTCAGAGATCGAATCACTACTAAGTTAGGATAGCGCTCCACCCAAGGCACCGCACTGAATTGATCGTGGCGATCGGGCGGCACAAAATCCATAAATGCTTCATCAATCACTACCCAGTCGAAGTTTGTCACCAATGCTTCCACAAACGAACGATCGAACAGCCTCCCCGTAGGATTGTGGGGATTATTCAGCAAAACCCCGCGACGATTAGGACTCGGTAAAGTTTCGAGAAGGGACTGGTCAGTGCGGAGACTCGAGATGTCGTCAGGCTCTGAGCCAGTGGCACTACCTAGCAAAGGGTCTAGCAGGCGGCAGGGATAGATCGTTGCCTGAAACGCCCGCAGCGCTCGTCCGTAGTCATTAAAGGCTGGAGTAAAGAGAATCGTTTCTAAACAGTGCGTTGCTAAATCTCGACAGGCCCAGGTAATCAACTCCGCTGCACCATTACCGGGTAATATCCAATCGGCGTCAATCCTGTGGTGCTGGCCGATCGCCTGCCGTAGGCTGCGATAACTGGGATCGGGATAACTGGTGAGGGATAAAACTTGGGATTGGAGTGCCGCGATCGCACTGTTGGGCAAGCCCAAAGGATTAATACTGGCGGAAAAATCGAGAATAGCATGGGGTTCGCAGCCAGCAAGAGTCGCTGCCCACTGCAAATTTCCCCCATGCGTCGGACGGTTCAAAATCAAGCCTAGTTTATCTTCTATGACGATCGATGCTGGTTTCTATAATTAACGCCTAGAAGCGCTCACCCTCAAAAATTGCCGCTCAAAAATTAATCTTCGGCGGGGGCAACCTTCTCTTTGAATAACTTACCCGCAGAAAATGCTGGCACCGTGGTTTCGGGAATCATCATTTTTTCGTTCGTTTTAGGATTTCGCCCTTCCCGCGCCTTACGTTGGCGAGGCTCAAACGACCCAAAGCCCACCAAGGTCACCTTTTGATTTTGGGCGACCGCATCCATGATGGTTTCGATCGTGGCACTAATGACTGCATCGGCTTGTTTTTTAGTGACACTAGCTTTTTCAGCAACCGCGTCCACTAATTCACCTTTGTTCATCGTCACACTCTCCTTAAGATTGACTAGAAGGTTCGAGCATGGGGGAACTTTTTCGATGGCTACCGCTAGTTTTAATCTCAAGTGAGATAGGTTTAAGATTAAAAGCCAAGACAGCCAGCGGAAGTGCTGAAACCCGCACGAGCTCGAGTTTTCAATGATTCATTCTATTCGGACTTCTTCGAAAAAGATCCGGGGAAGCTTTAAGTTCTGTGGATTTCAGCGGTTCTTTATAATTTTTTCTCGTTTTGAATAAGTAGATATACGGAATGAGTACTCTAAATGTCATCAAACTTTTATTAAAAATGGGATTAGGCCTGTCATCGGGGTACTTCGGATAACAAGATTGGATCCTAAGCATTACCATGAAGGCCCAAAGACCTGCCCCGATCGCGTGTCTTAAGAGTCTCATTTAAGACTGCATTGCCTAGGAGGGGCGTGTAGTACAATCTGCCAGATTTATAAAGATTGTAGCCGTTGGGCCTCTGTAGCTGATGAGTACCAGTCGCGGGGAAAACGAGGAGTTCTGATCGATTAAAGTCTGATCGATCGGGTGTAATCGGTCAGACTTCGGGAACCCGGCAGGTTAGCTCGCTTCAATTGCACGCGATCGCAACTCATCTAGCAATTTTTGTAACTCGTCCACATCCGCGTAATAGACGGTATTGCAAAAATGACAGGTCGCTTCAGCAATTTCGTTTTGGTTAATCATGTCTTGTAATTCATCCTGCCCCAACAGCTTCAGTGCCCCTAACACTCGTTTGTGACTACAGGGACACCGAAATTGGACAGGCTGCACCTCTGGGAAGATTTCCAAGCCCAAATCACCCAGAATTTCCGCCATAATATCGGGTAATTGCTGGCCCGATCTCAGCATCGCGGTAAACGACTGCATTTCTGAAATCCGCGATTCCAAAATGGTTACCAGCAAATCGTTATCTGCTGCTTTCGGCAAAATCTGAATCAACAATCCACCCGCTGCAACCACGCCATCGGCATTGATGAATTCACCCAAAATCATCGAAGATGGGGTTTGCTCAGAGTTCGCTAGGTAGTAAGTCAGATCTTCACCCACTTCCCCAGAAACCAATTCGGTCGTACTTGTGTAGGGCGTGCCGCTGCCTTCATCCCGCATGACATGCACATAACCACTGCGTCCCACGGCCCCTCCCACGTTCAAGCCACCCCGATCGCTGAGGGCAATTTCCACCCCTGGATCCGTAACATAGCCTCGTACGGTACCATCTACGCCCGCATCCGCCGTCACGCTACGTAGTGGCCCATCGCCCTTCAGCCGAATATTGACCCGAGAGCCCGCTTTCTTCATATTCGAGGCCAGCAACAACGCACCCGTCATCGCCCGTGCCAATGCAGCAGTGGCCACATAGGAAAGCCTATGGCGTTCCCGTGCTTCTTGGGCGAGATGGGTGGTGATGATGCCTACCGCCCGAATTCCGCCATCTGCTGCCGTTGCCCGAATTAGCTGGTCGGCCATGGGTTCTCTTTTACCTTTTGTTACATCCTTTTCTCATTGTAGGGGGAAGGCGGAAAGGGGACAAAGGGATCAGGTGGGATTAACCGAAGTTCTTTGTGCGTATCTTCATCCATCCATCTTGCTCGATTTACAATCAATTCAGCACTCTTGAGGGGATCTAACACAATATGTTTGGCTCGTTTCAGCAGAGTACGTTACGCATTGAAGTAGATGCCTCAGCCGAAGTCCTCCAGCGCTGTTTAACCCAAAGTGGTGAACTTGTGCAATGGTTGCGGTTTCAACGATTTCCGATCGATCTTCCCCCCACCCTAGAACTGAACTCTACCTTTCTCTCCTTAGCGGGTGGATTGTTACCCGTCCGCCATACTGTTCAGTGTGTAGAAAACCATCGTCTCTGTCTACTGTTGGGCCAGAGCATTGACGGATTCCATGAGTGGGCTTGGGGCGACGGCTGGGTTCAGTCTCGCATTGAAGGGATATCGCTCCTGCCGATCGACCTAGGGCAAACCCTGAGCCTGTTATCTCTCAAGCAACATCTGAAAAAATTCAAATAAGACAATACAAATGAAAAAAGGAGGCAGGTCAGCAATGTGACTCTCCCTCCTCACTTTATTGAATATAGGCTCAATTACAGTAGGCTGACTTCACGATCGTTGGACTTGTCAAAAATTTGACAACACCAGGATCTCTATACAAGTCGGTAATGCCTAAGGTGAGAGTCTAGTTTTAGTCTAAGTAACCCATCAGAACAGCCGGTTCCGGATCAATGTTTTCATTAGAAAAGATGGGTCGATTACTCATCAACATGGCAGCCGAGAGAAGGGCAGGAGGGCTCACCAAAATGGGACGGTTTCCAGGCAACCCTGCATCACCGGACAGGTACTTCACCTCATCATAAAAGATGGGGCTATTTCCAGGGAGGAGCTCTGCAACCTTCAATCTGGAGGCCATAATGGGACGACCGTTCAGAATGGTGCCGAAGATAGCCAGGTTGCTGGATGCGATCGGACGGATTCCTGCGGACTGAATCGTGCCTGCTACTTCAAGTTCACTGGGCATAACAGGACGATCCATATAGGATGTGGACGGGCTACTGACGATCGCCGTTCCTTCCTGGACAGGTTGGGGCGTAATTTGGACGGTTTCCTCTTGACTCATCGCCTTTTCTCCTTGGGATGCCTGGGTAACAGCTTGGGGTTCTTGGGATTCTGCTGCTGCCTGTTGTTCGTCTACCTGTTGAGGTTCTTCAACAGAAGCAGCACTCTCTTCAGGGTGAGCAAAATCAACAGACTGAGCTACGGGTGAATCGACTGCAATGGGCTCTTCAGATGTTTCAGCTGCCACATTTTCCGTAGTAGGTTGTTCTGGGGTTGGTGCTTCCGATGTATCCGTAGAAGATGAATCGGCTTTTGCCGCAGAGGTACTGGCTGTTTTGCTGCGGCTGGTACTGGCAGATCTAGTTCTACGATTGGTCGCCATCGCCCCTTCCTTCTTAAAATGCGACTGAGCTAAAAACAACGATTATGAGAGCAAATTCTCAAATGCAGTTTAATCAAACATTATAAAGATAAAGCGGTACGCTCCTGCGATCGTGACTGCGTAGCAGATCTTATTGCACTAATCATCCAATTAAATCAATGCCTATGGGATAAGCTGACAAGGCATCCGGATGGCAAAAAACTTTAAATGATAAAGGCTGAAGTCAGCAGAGAAAAACTCTGTCTACTTCAGCCTTATCCTGAGGGATGATTGCAAGTCATTAAAACTGCGAGTGAGGCAACTCTACTACTGCATTAAGCTACATCAATAGCCTAAGTGAACCGAGATTCGCAAATCGTCACGCTACTCGCGATTCCATCTCTCCCTGCAGTCCGTTACACGCTAGCAGCGACCTTGCTGGCTTCCTGAATCAGCCGTTCATAGGTGGCCCGCATTTTCACACCGGTTAACACTTGGAACAAACCCGTTCCATTGTTGGAACCAGGATATTCACGGTGTTGCAAAAGCAGTTCTGTGACTTCGCCGGGGTGCTTCGCAGAGGTGTTGCTCAGGTGCTTCTCAATGTAAATGACTTCATCCAACTTGTCGAACTGGCCATCTACTTCCAGTACCGATACACTGTTGCCATAGTATACATCTGGCCCGTAGTGCATCTTGATGCCGGGATAGGAGCAAGTTAGTTTACGTCCGCAGGGAATCCAATCGATCGTAGACCCTTCATCAAACAGGTAAGTCGGCTCAAAGCCTGACACACCATCCCGTTGGATCATTTGAACCCGCAGAACCTTCCGATCCTTGTCATCTTTGATCAAGTTCGTCGGCAGTACTCGGATCACCACATCAGCGTATTGCTTTTGCGGATCAATGTAAGCTTCAAAGTCAGGCTTCCGGGCATTAATGGCTTGCAGCACATCGTCGTAACTGTGGCCACGCTCAGCCATGTCGCGCTGAATCTTCCAAGCAATTTTGACTTCATCGTCAATATCAAGATAAACGCTGAAGTCCAACAAGCCTCTTACACGCTCGTCAAACAAAGGGTGTAGCCCTTCCACCACAATAATGTGGTTCGGATCAATATTTTCGGGCGGATCAATTTCGCCAGTCTCATGGTTGTAGATTGGCTTCATGATGCTCTTGCCGCTTTTCAGCGTCTTGATCTGCTCATACATCAGATCAAAGTTATTCGCACGGGGATCCAAAGCGGTAATCCCAGTTTCTTTGCGCTGCTTACGATCCAGACTGTGGTAGTCGTCGAGACAGATCACCGTTACAAAATCTTCCCCGAACAGATCGGTGATGCGGCGCAAAAACGTGGACTTACCGCAGCCGGAATCTCCAGCAACGCCGATGAGTACCACACGGTCTGGCTTAGTCATAGGTTTCCTCTAAACACGAAGTCGTCTGCTCAACTGACAATCCAAATCAGTTAAATTGGTATCACTGGGGAACAAAATCCCAAAACTGGCATGCTAACGGTATGCCAACGTCACCTTAATAAGCCTACAACAGAAGTCAGCCTGTTCATGATGGCAATTCTGTTCAGAACCGAGGCTACCTAGAACAAAACTGGGCCTCCAGTTCTTTACAAGCTTTACTAAGTATTTAGTACTACGAGCTAGGCCAGATTTTACCAGAAGCTTATTCATGGTCACAAGATTGACAGAAAGTTTGCCGAGGGGATTTACGGGAACTTCACGAAATTTGAGCGCATGATCCCACAAGATCTCTTAAGGTGTGCCTTGGAGGTCTTGGTCGTAGTACCACAATGAGTCACAATACTTAATAAGAAATAAGAGACTTAGGTTAGGTTCGGAGAAATTCTCGAAATGTTTAATTCCAGCGCAAGCGGCAGCCAGTCGGCTGGCAGTCGGATGTATCGATACGAAGTGGTAGGGCTGCTCGGTGGACGCGAAAGCGGTTCTACGTTCTTCAATGTGTCCTACGATCGCATGTCCAGCTTCGTGCAGCAGATTTCCCGTCGTGGTGGCAAAATCGTGAGTATCCAGCCTTTGGATGGGACTCAGGGGCCAGCGGTGTCTACTTTTGTTCCTGCTGCACAGACAACTCCTGCTGTGGTGTCTGAAACTAAGGCAGAAGCGCCTAAGTCAGAGAAAAAAGCCGTGGCACACGAAGAGGTACGGGTTAACACCTATCGTCCGAATAATCCGCTTACTGGCAAAGTCGTCTCCAATGAGGCTTTGGTGGGTAACGGTGGTGTGGGAATTGTGCAACACATCAAGTTTGATATTGATGGTAGCGATCTGAAGTACGTTGAAGGGCAAAGTATCGGGATCATCCCGCCGGGAATCGATGCGAAGGGCAAGCCTCATAAGCTACGCCTTTACTCGATCGCCTCTACCCGCCATGGAGATGACGTAGACGACAAAACCGTTTCGCTTTGCGTTCGTCAATTGGAATACAAGAATGAAGCCGGAGAAACGATCTACGGTGTTTGTTCTACCTTCCTGTGTAACCTGAAGAAAGGGGATGAGGTGCAAATTACTGGCCCAACTGGGAAAGAAATGCTTCTCCCCCCCGATGAAGATGCCAACGTCATCATGTTTGCAACGGGTACAGGGATTGCACCTATGCGAGCCTACCTATGGCGGATGTTCAAAGATAAAGAGCGTGAAGCCAACCCCCATTACCAATTTAAGGGTTTTGCTTGGTTGGTCTTCGGGGTTCCGACTAGCCCCAACATTCTCTACCGGGAAGAGTTGGAAGAAATGCAAACCCGCTATCCCGAAAACTTCCGTCTCACCTACGCCATCAGCCGTGAGCAACAAAACCAAGAGGGTGGTCGGATGTACATCCAACACCGAGTGGCTGAAAACGCGGTTGAACTTTGGAGTCTTCTAAAGAATCCCAAAACCCATACTTACATTTGTGGGTTACGTGGTATGGAACCAGGGATTGAAGAGGCTTTGGGCGCTGAAGCTGCTAAAGAAGGCATCGTCTGGAAGGAATATGTCCGCCAGATGAAAAAAGAAGAGCGTTGGCACGTTGAGACTTACTAACCCAAATGCAGCCTAGTCTTGCCTCCAAAGTGACCGCTGAAGACTAGTCTCGTTGTTCAGATTAAGGGATACTTCATTACGAGGTGTCCTTTTTTTATGGAAAATTGCTGGGAATTGCCAAGGAGCCAATCCCAGCAAACCGCTCTGAACAAAGTGTTGTTTGAGCAAAGCGTTATCTGTAGACAGCGTTATTTGAACAAGCTTGTCATATTTTTATGTTCTCCCTAACTTGATTGAGAAGGACGTCATGCACTCATCGGATTTGCCCCAGGATCTTGAACAAACTGCAGCGGATTTAAAGCTGACTGAAGAGCAGTATCAGCGGAAAATGCAGCGCCGTAAAGCTGTGCAGGAAAAGCGACTTGCAGAGAAAAATCGAGAAAAAGGACTGATTATTGTTCATACCGGGAACGGTAAAGGGAAAACAACGGCGGCCTTGGGGATGGTTTTACGATCGCTGGGCCATGGGTATAAAGTCGCGATCGTGCAGTTTATTAAAGGGGCTTGGGAGCCTGCGGAAAAAGCAGCCTTTGCCCCTTGGGGAGAGCAATTGGAGTTCCATGCCATGGGAGAAGGGTTTACCTGGGAAACCCAAGATCGCGATCGGGATATCCAAATGGCTCAGGCTGCATGGCAAAAGGCTCAGGAATTTATCTGCCATCCGGATTATCAGTTGGTGCTGCTGGACGAAATTAATATTGCTCTGAAGCTAGGTTATCTGAGTGGTACGCAGGTTCTACAAGGATTGCAGCACAAACTATACGATCAACATGTCATTTTGACGGGGCGGGGTGCGCCTAATGAGATCATTCATGCAGCCGATCTGGTGACAGAGATGACGTTGGTCAAGCACCCTTTTAAAGAACAAGGGGTAAAGGCACAGCCCGGAATTGAGTTCTAGGGACTGAGTTTGTCATCATGGTTTCATGCCTTCGGATAAAATTTCGCCTAAATTGGTACGAGCGTTCAGTTCGAGCTAACAATTGGGGAAAGTTACGGAAATGGGAGCAGTAATAATTCCGATCGTGGTCTTCCCAACTTCAAGACCTTTACCAATCAACTTCAAAATATCTACAAATCAAATTCCGAGTTAACGCTGATTAATCGGATGATTGGCTGCTATTACAATAACGGGCAACGTTGTCTTGACAATAAGGCGCGTGCCCTGAAGATGTATAAACCATAGAGTAGATTTGCTGCTCTTCTGGGAGTATTTGCGTCCCTTTTTGAAATAAATCTTTCTTCCTGGGGCACACTAACCCTTGGAAAGCCGTCGAACCATCTGCCATCTTACAAGGCCACAGCTATGCCTTCTAACCTGAACAATAACTCCTTTGCTACTGCTACTGATATTGCTACTACGGCAGGATCTTCGCCACTTTCAGGTTCTCTCAGTGCTACTGGGGGCGATCCGGTTGACTATTATCGCTTTTCGCTGTCGAGTGGTAGCAACCTGAAAATTGTTTTGAACGGGTTGACTGGAGATGCCAAACTGTCGCTCTACCGCACCACTGGAGCAGTGGCTACAGAGAGTGATGCGGTCCAAAACCTGCCGACTAACAATCAAGGTCGCCTCAGTGATGTAATTGTTTTGAACGATGCAGCAGCGGTTGCTGGAACTTACTACCTCAAAGTTGATCTTGATCCGAGTGCAACTTCTGCGGACTATAACTTATCCGTGGTGACCAGTAGCTCAGACTCTTCTGGTAGCGTTCTATGGCGGAATCAAGCGGGAAACTTCTTTTCCCCTTGGAAGATTCAAGATACAACGGTAGTCGGAGCTGCGCCTCGCACCATCAGTAGCGATTACACCCTAATCGGCTCAGGGGATTTTGATGGGGACGGAGTCAGTGATTTGTTCTGGCGGAACTTGAACCCCAAATCTGCTGATTATGGGCTTGCTGTAGTTTGGTGGACTCGGGATGGCATGAGCGAAGGAGTTGGCTCTGGCCCCATTAGAGATAGCCTGGGTAATGTAATTAAGGTGGGCCAAGAATGGGTTGTTCAAGCACTGCAGGACTTAGATGGAAATGGGACTGCAGATATTCTGTGGCGTAACTTGGCTTCTGGGGATGTGGTGACCTGGTTACTCAGTAAGGATTCCACTTCTGGAGGACCCAGAATTAGTGGTGGAGCTATTTTGAACCAAGGGCTAGGGTTTTCTTTGCCAGAGTCGGCGGGCTGGGATATTGTTGGCGTCAATAACATAGATGGTCAGTACGGTTCTGATATTCTCTGGCTCAATCGATTCTCTAATCAAGTTGCTATCTGGACATTGACAGGTACTTCGATTCTCGATCGTCCAGTTTTGCCGGTTCAGCCCCCCTTGGACTATAAGGTGATTGGATTTACGGATGTTACGGGGGATGGTAAGGCAGATATTATCTGGCGCAGTGAACAGCGCAATCAATTAGTCATCTGGAAAATGAATGGTAATACCCGGGAGAAGGACATTACCTATTCTGTTCCAGCCGCCTATAAAGTTGTGGCTACGAAGGATCTGGATGGTGATGGAATTTCGGATATCCTTTGGCGCAATACCTCCAATGGGGCTACCATCACCTACGGTTGGTTGATGGGTGGTGGGACAGATGGCTTGAGTCGGAAAGCAGAAGGCCAGATTACTCGATCTAATGGTAGTATCCCCTCTCCCAGCTCTGCCTATGAAGTCATGGGGGTGCAGGACTTTGATGGTTCCAGCAATACGACGACCAGTATTCTGTGGCGGGGTAGCGGTGGGGATGTTTACATCTGGAAAATGAATGGGTTGACGTTAGTTGAGGATAAACAAATTGCACCTACGGGGGCTGTTGGAACGGTGTTTCAATTGCCTAGTATGAATTACGGAGCCTATAAGGATCCTCAATTCGGTTCCATTCAAATTAATAGTACTTTCCAGACGATTGGGGGTTCCAGTGCTGCGGAGGCTTTCGATATTGGCGTTCTAAATAATAAGGGAGCCTATCAAGATACCGTCAGCAACCGCAACAATAAAACTGACTGGTACAAATTCAAGGTACTGCAGTCAACGGACTTTAAGGCGTCGGATGGCAATAGTTCTATCTCCCTGGAACTCTTTAAGGCGGATGCCAATGGCAATCTGACGACTACAGCTGTTCCCTATCCAACGGAAGGGAGTACCATCACATTGGAGACAGGAACTTACTACCTTAAGGTGAATGCAGGCGGGGTTGCCAATGGTTTGCTGCCCTATACGTTAAATATTGAAGGGATCCCGAGAACCGTTGATGTCTTTGGGATCAACTTTAGGCTTGCAGAAACTACAGCAACGACAGCCCCAACCGATAATACGATCTTCTCAACGGATCTTCTGACGGTGACCAATACCAGTGCTCCGGAACAGAAGACAGTACGATCGTTCTTAACCATCAAGAATGGTGGAACGGTGAAGACGGGTAGCTTTACGGTGAAGTACTATCTGTCTCGGACTGCGACGATCGATCCAGGTAATACCAGCACTATTCTGTTGAAAACGGTTGATGTCACCAATGGTGTTGATCCAGCAGTTGCAGGAAGCCAAGATCCAAATACTGGAACCATTACTCTTACAGAAGACTTAGTCCTACCGGATGGCCAGAACGTTGATCCGAAGAAATTCTGGACTCGAGATGCGGGTACCTACTACATTGGTGCCGTCATTGATGCCGATGACAGTCTGGTAGAAGGAGCTGAAGGTGAGCTGAACAATAGCAACCGAGGCAACTTCTTGGATTCTTCGAGCTTTGTGGCAAATAATGTACAAGTGTTTGAACTGGTGGGGCAATCCTTTAGTCTAGCCAACCCAACAGTCTATGATTTCGTGAATAGCTTCTTCACAGTCAACTATAGTGTGCAAAACCAAGGCCGTCGCGCAATCACTGACAACAACAAGTTCAATATCCAGTTTGTTCTCTCGAAGGACAATATTATTGGGAATAGCGATGATAGCATCCTAGCTAGTGAGGTGGCTGAGCTTGGAAATCTCCCAGGAAGTACCTCCTCTGGCCCTGGAACCTCAGGTCCTCAAACCCGAATTATCTTCTTACCCGATTCTGGGGATGCCTTCTGGAACCAATATAGTGGTGGTGGTACCCAGACAGTCTATATAGGGATGAGGATTGATAGCGGCAACTTGATTGAAGAGTCGGTGGAAGACAACAACTTTAGCCAAGGTCTAGGTATCGATTTTGCTAGCTTCCAAATGAACTTAAGTGCTTCTTAGACCATGAACAGCTTCTTAGTCAAACTGTTGAAGTAAAGTCTACGCATTTCCTTAGGGGACGCCAAATGGGTGTCCCCTATTTTTCTGGCTTCAGGAGTGCTTTAATGACAGTCCGTGTGTTTTTGAGGGAATAACCTGTGGTGCTTCAAGATCTTCAGCCTATAGCAGCGATCGCGACGACTCCGGCGGCGGCTCGTTGTTTGTTAGGGCTTGTCCGATCTAGGGCAGGAATCACCCTATGGTTACCGCAAACGCTGCAATCCCAAATAACGGAGACAGATCTGGCTGGGGGAACTATTGGCTTTTATGAAGGCTCCCTGCGCAAGCATGTGGGCAAAATTTGGTCGCAGTACCGCAGTTTTGTTTTTGGATTAGCAACGGGTGCAGTGGTGCGATTAATTGCGCCGTTGTTACAAGATAAAGCGATCGATCCGGCGATCGTGGTTGTGGACGAATCGGGACAGTTTGTGATTAGCCTTTGTGGAGGGCATCAGGCCGGGGCCGATCAACTGACTCGGTTCCTGGCCCACACCTTAGGGGCAACGCCCGTATTAACCGGAAGTGCAAACAATGCAGATTTACCCGGCATTGATGTGATAGGACAGCCCTTTGGGTGGCAGAAAGGTACGGGTGATTGGACGGGGGTGAGTGCGGCGATCGCGCGAGGCGATCGGGTGCAAGTATTACAGGATTCCGGTTGCGATTTATGGGCAGGGAGTTTGCCAGAAAATCATCCCTTTGTCTGGGGAGAACCGGAATATAGCGCCGAAACCCAACCGGACTTTTCAGCGCAAGCACGAGTATGGATCAGCTATCGCCAACGGCAGTTTGCACCTAAGTCTGACTTCCCTAAGGTGCAATGGCATCCTAGAGTTCTTTGGGTCGGGATTGGGTGTGAACGGGGAACCCCGCGATCGGTCATTGAAGCAGGGATACAGAAAGTACTACAAGCAAATCATCTGGCGGAAGGGGCGATCGCGGGATTGGCAACGATCGACTTGAAGGCAGATGAGGGGGGGCTGATGGAATTAGCGACCGATCGTTCCTATCCCTTGCAGTGTTTTACAGCGGAACAGTTACAACGAGTAGAAGTCCCAACGCCATCAGACATCGTGGCTGCTGAAGTTGGAACACCCAGCGTGGCAGAAGCAGCGGCGCTATTGGCAGCTCAAACGACAGATTTAGCGAATTTACTAGTCAAGAAACAGATTTTTCGGCAGGAAGGTCAACCGGGAGCCGTGACGATTGCAATTGCGGTTGCCGATCGAGAATATACCGGACGCCTCGGGACACTGTGGTTGGTGGGAACGGGCCCTGGCAATTTGGATCAAATCACGCCTGCGGCGAAGGGCGCTATTAGTCAAGCAGATGTCGTGATTGGGTATTCGCTCTACATTGACCTAATTCGGCCCTTATTACGGCCTGGACAAATCGTAGAGGCTTCACCCATTACCCAGGAACGTCAGCGGGCAGAGCGGGCGATTGAACTAGCCAATTGGGGCTTAACCGTGGCAATCATTTCCTCAGGGGATTGTGGGATCTATGCCATGGGGGGATTGGTACTGGAGGTGTTGCAGGGACAGGGTTGGGATGGCGTCACGCCAGAGCTGCAGGTGTTTCCAGGCATTAGTGCCCTGCAAGCGGCAGCTTCGCGGGTGGGAGCCCCGTTGATGCATGACTTTTGTGCCATTAGCTTAAGCAATTTGCTCACCCCGTGGGATGTAATTGAAAAACGGTTAACGGCAGCGGCGCAGGCTGACTTTGTGACCGCTTTCTACAATCCCAAATCCCAAACGCGGACGGAACAAATTGAAATTGCCCAGCGCGTTTTTCTAAAATTTCGATCGCCGGAGACCCCTGTAGCCCTAGTGAGATCAGTCTATCGCCCCGATGAGGAAATTCGGATTACAACCTTGGCACAGATGCTGGATGCACCGATCGACATGCTAACCACCGTGATTATCGGCAATCAAAGTACCCGTTTTTACCAAGGCTGGGTGATTACCCCACGTGGATACCTAGGATTCCAGTAACATGCCTCACCAGATAGTAGGTGTGGTATTGACAGTAGGTGCGGTATTTCACGCTGCCGGTCACCCCTGACCAGATTTGCTTCGATCGTAAACTTGGCGGCAGCAATGGCCGAAGCGTAGGTTGAACCGATGGGTTGAACTTGATGTCCCTAATGTGAGAGTGCCAGGGGGCGCGCGCGACTACCGCGCGACTACGAGGGGCCATGAGCTTGGCAGGGGATGCAAGATTGCCGGGGCAATTGTGCCTTACTTTACATTGTTGTTTGAAGAGATTCGGTACAAAGGAGGAGTTTGCAAAAATGTTTCAATTAAATAATTTTTAAACTCCGCTTCTTATGCCTATCGTCACTCTCTTCCCCTTGGCTAGGCTCCCGTGAATCCCATCAATCTTTCTCGGCAAATCAATGCAGCGATCGTCAATGTCAGTGGTCGCCAACGTATGTTGACCCAGCGCATAGCCTGTCTGGCATTGCAGTGGATCTGTGCAACTGATTCTCAGCAATCTGCTGCCTTACAGCAAGATCTTCACCATTCGATGGATTTGATGGAGCGATCGCACCTTGGGCTCCTGCACGGCGATGCACAATTGAATTTACCTGGCTCCCCTTCTGAGGCGGTTTTGGCGCTGTATTTTGAGCCCCCGGTACAACTGCATCATCTGATCTATACATATATTACCAATGTCCGTACGCTCTTGTTATTACCTGAAGAGCAACGCTCGATTGAACATCCTCTTCTACAAGAAATTCTCGCTACCGCAAACAATGATTTATTAACTGCCCTAGATTGTGTTGTCCATCAATATGAAAAAGAAAGTGATATCGAACAGGCAACGATCGCAGATCAGTTAGTGTATCTCTATCAAAGTAGTTTGAGTGCTGCAGAAACGGCTAAACAGCAGGCCAAGCAATTGGAAGGGATTTTAACTGATTTGCATCAGACGCAAACCCAACTTTTGCAAGCTGAAAAGATGTCCGGTTTAGGGCAATTGGTGGCGGGAATTGCCCACGAAATTAATAATCCGGTGAATTTTATCCATGGCAACCTCACTCATGTTTCGCAGTATACAAAGGATTTGCTAGCGTTAATCGAACTCTATGAGCGATCTTCATCCACTACCGAAATTCAAGCCCATCGGGATGAAATCGATTTTGAATTTCTCAAAGCGGATTTACCTGAAGTTTTAAACTCGATGTACAGTGGAACCGATCGGGTTCGTCAGTTGGTTTTATCCCTACGCAACTTCTCCCGCTTGGATGAAGCAGAGTTAAAAGATGTGGATCTCCACGAAGGCTTGGAAAGTACGTTGTTGATTCTACGCCATCGCTGCAAACCAGTCATGCGCTGGCCAGGGATTCAAATTCAGCGACATTATGCAGACTTGCCAGAAGTGACTTGTAATCCTGGCCGGATTAATCAAGTCTTTATGAATCTACTCAGTAATGCTTTAGACGCCCTAGAAGAGTATGGTAGGCAAAGGCCGGAACTCTATTCTGAAAAATCTCCTCCAACCATTACGATCCATACCGCAGTACAACACGATCGGGTCGTTATCCGCATTTGTGACAATGGCCCAGGTATCCCCGAATCCGTGCAAATGAGGGTGTTTGATCCCTTTTTCACCACAAAGCCGATCGGGCAAGGAACCGGCTTGGGGTTGTCAATTTGCTATCAAATCATTGATTCTCACCAAGGCCAATTAAGTTGCCATTCTGTTCTGGGTCAGGGGACGGAGTTTCGGATTGAACTCCCTGTCATGGGGTCGCTGATCCAACCAATTATGCCCGATGGGCTCCTGTCTGGAGGCTCAACGACTCTTGCGACAAAGATCCCCAACCATTTTCCTTTGGCGGGATCGTCGTGGACATCCTCCACTGACATGATGGAAAATTCTGCGATCGTTGCCTCTTCATCCCAGCGCAATAGCCCACTACACTGGGAGAGGACGAATTCTCTTAATATCGCGTCATGAAGTTTAGGTTGCTCTCGAATCTCTTAGTGGTGGGTTGCGATCGCTGGCGGCAACAGCTCTGTGCAGTGATCGCGATCGGAATAATGGTAGTGGGTTGCTTGGGTTGGAGTCCCTCCGCTCAAGCAGCAGCTTCAGCAGCAGCGAGTGGAAATCCCTTGGCAGAAGAAGGGACAACCTTAGCAGGACGCAATCTGACAGGAGCGAACCTGGAACAAGCGGAGTTTGCCAATGCGAATTTAAATGATACCAATTTTAGCCAAGCCAATTTGGTAGGCGCTGTCTTTAGTACCTCTACGTTCACTGGAACTGTGTTTCGGGGGGCAGATTTGACTCAATCAATTTTTGACCAAGTCCGCTTATATAACGTGGATTTGCAAGATGCGAACCTGACAGATGCCATGTTACTACGGACAGAGTTTAATGATGTGACGATTACCGGAGCCGATTTTACCGGAGCGATTCTAACGGCGTTGCAAGTGAAGCAACTGTGCGCGATCGCCGCTGGGACAAACTCACAGACAGGTGTGGATACTCGAGAATCCTTAGGTTGCCGAGGATAGGGCCGAGGCTAAATCAGATACTAGAACGGGAATGATCAAACCCGCAGTTCTGGGATAGGAAGTAGATGGGAAACGTCGCTTTCTATCCTAATTTTTTAGGAGAGTTTTATGGATCTGCGGGCTGGGGGGTAGCGAGGTAAAGGTTAGTCTGATATTGGATATGGACTTGGCCTTGATGGTTGGCAAATCGATGGTAGAACTGCGTCAGATCAGCCATGAGCCGATCGTGGGTTTCCCCCGTCAGCGGCACGTAGGAACGACTTTTTGCAAGGCCCAATAAACCTACAAGATCTAACGATTGAGCATGGGCAATGGCGTAGTGTTGCGTGTGGGTAAAGAGCGGAGATTGATAGAGCGGTTGAGGATTGTCGCGGCGTTCCGCTAGGTCAGGGATTGAACTAGCCTGTTTGACCAATTGGCCATACAGTGCGGTGAACTCGTCTGATCGATCGCGGTTGTTCCAAACAATGGCTACACGCCCCGTCGGTTTAAGAATCCGGTGAAATTCTGCCAAGGCCCGATCGGGCTGAAACCAATGGAAGGCTTGGAAGGCTGTCACCACGTCCATGGATGCTGTGGGCAGTCCTGTAGCTTCGGCAGTCCCGTCCCACAAGGTGATGGGAGGGCTGGCAGGGCCAGCGGAATCGACTGATGCATTGAACTGCCCCGTGGCCTGCTGTCCCATTGCGCGCATGGCGGCGTTGGGTTCTACGGCCCAGACTTGCAAACCTCGATCGGCCAATAACCGTGCGGAAATTCCAGTCCCTGCACCAATATCGGCGGCAGTCGGTTGGGGGTGGGTGGCGGCGTTTTCTAAGGCACTGAAATCTAGGGCAAGGTGGCTCAAGATTCGATCGATCACCGCAGCAGGATAACTGGGGCGAGAGTGGTGATAGTCGCTGGCACGATCGCTGAACCGTCCGGTGGGATTGAGTTCGTAGGCAGGAATTGGGTTAGTCATAGGGGCATCAAGAAATTCTAGGGAATCTTTAGGTTACGTTTAGCTTTGGTACTGACGATCGATCTCAGGCCATGTCTACAATCAGATTATCCAATCATCCACGTCATCTGTAGGGCATGGGCTTAACCCGCACCTCAATCAATTGTCCTATTGCAAG
Organism: Alkalinema pantanalense CENA528; assembly: GCF_050753345.1. Lineage (NCBI taxonomy): Bacteria > Bacillati > Cyanobacteriota > Cyanophyceae > Leptolyngbyales > Leptolyngbyaceae > Alkalinema > Alkalinema pantanalense. The sequence goes on from NZ_JBLZFX010000002.1 coordinate 26,694, forward strand.
ATGGGTAGGTGGTATTTTCCATTTAATCAGTTGTTAATTATGGTCAGCTTTCTGAGTTATTTAATTGGGCTGGTTTTGCTCGCTTCTTTATCAGGTTTTAAGATCGATCGGGAATATCAACGGGGCGTTATTTTTCGGTTGGGACGATCAAAGGGTGTGATGGGGCCGGGACTGTACTGGATTATTCCCATGGTTGATCAGAAGGTTCGGGTGGATGTGCGCACTTGCACGGTCAGTATTGAGCCCCAGGAAACAGTGACAGCCGATAGTGTGACCATCCGGGTCAATGCAGTGTTGTATTACCGAATCTTGGATGCAGCCAAGGCTATCAACCGGGTACAGAGTTATGAATTAGCCGTTTATCAAACAGCATTGACAACACTGAGAAATGTTGTAGGCCAAAACATTTTGGATGATGTTTTGCAGAATCGCGACAAAATTAACTTAAGGGTTCAGGAAATTGTAGATGAAGTCACGGAACCTTGGGGGATTGTCATTGAACGGGTAGAAATCAAGGATGTGGAAATTCCAACAAGTATGCAACGGGCAATGGCGAAGGAGGCAGAAGCGATTCGAGAGAAACGGGCACGGTTAATTAAGGCCGCGGCTGAGCAGGAAGCCTCGATTAAGCTAGCAGAAGCCTCCCAGAACATTGCCCTGAATCCCGCCGCTCTAGAGTTACGCCGGTTACAAATGCTAACGGAAGTGGGTACGGAGAATAACACAACGACGATCGTGATGATTCCATCCGATGTCATTAACCTAGCGAACCGCCTAGCCAATCCTACCCCCCAATCGAATCCCTCCAATGCAGCAATCCCTCATCCCGATCTAGCCGAGGAAACCCGATAGTCATGATGCCAACACAGTGTTGTGATGGGTTGCGATGCGAGGGTATTGACTCGGTTAGAAGCGCTAGAAGCCAGATCAATGACTCTCCTATCGGGATTTACGAATGCGCCTTGACCGGAATAGTGGGATCGAGGCGATCAGCGTCCAATTTGAGCTCAACCATGAAGTACGGTAAACTCCTCTACGGTTTCTAGGGAGAATTCCGATAGGATGAAGCTGTTGGTGCACTGGAGGAATTTTTAAGAATGCAAAGCTCATATGATTCCGGTAAACGCAGCTTACTTTCCCTGATTTGTCATGGATTTACCTTGGCTGGGGTTTCGGTCATCACCATTTTTGCCCCGATCGTGGTTTTGATGATTTCTGACGATCCTGTTGTGAAAGCCAATGCCAAGGAGTCGATCAATTTCCACTTGAATATTTGGTTCTGGGCCAGTGTGATTGGTGGAATTTATGGTGTGTTGTCATTCCTGACATTTGGAATTTTGGGAATCTTGCTCTTTCCAATGATTGCCTTTGGATTCCTGTGGCACTTTGGTTGGTCGATCGTCGCGATTGTCAAAACCTTGGCGAATCCCGACGAACCCTTCCGCTATCCCTTCATTTTCCGAGTTCTGTAAGGGCGACCAGCCTGACAGAGTGGTTTAAAAAATTGCGATTTAGGTGGATTAATAAATCACCATCCAAGGGGGCTAGCCCCTTTTTTTATTGAAGCCCATGTATTTTTGCGATCGTGGGTTTGGGATGCTTGTGAATGACTGTTTCGGTCTCAACCCTTCCAAAGGGAGATCTCTCACGGTTTAGGCTACTACACAAGAGATTAGGGAACAGCGTACAAAAAAATCCCCAGGAAACGGGAGTGGACGGGGCAGGGTAGATGCACAGGAATCTAATGTCTCAGCAAATTCCTTAACGTGTCCAGGTTTGATCCATTTGCATAACCTGGGCAATTTCCGTTCCCGTTGATCGGGGTATTCGCCGAAACTGTCCTTTTTGGCGCGTCCAGGTCTGATCAACCACAATCGCTTGGGCGATCGCGTCCATGCGGCGAGCTTGGTCATGGCGAATAAACGACTCATTATTACCCAAACCGGGGGCATCCCATTGCTGTGTATCTGGGTGCCGATAGGAATTGACCCGTGCCTCTAGAATGGCCGCTTCTCCGGATAATCCGTCCTGCTTGGCTGCTTTCAGCTGCTCCACATAGCCACCTCGATCGAGGGCCGCTAGGGGGGCTTGGTTGGCTAAGTCAATGGCATTCAACCGTTCCTGCAACCCCAACTTCATCCCATACTGCACTGCCCGTTCCCGAATGATTTGGTCTTGTCGTTGCAGGCGACGCAGTTGGCGATCGTCGGCATTTTCCGGAGATGCTGCGCCGTGCTGATAGGAAAAACTGCCCAGATTCCACTGCGCATTGCCGGGGTCAACATGGCCGTAGTAGGCTGGATTCTTGCCACCGTCGGGACGGCGGGTTCCTTCGGCGCTGCCCACCGCCCGCGCCACCAGCGAGTTCTCACCACCCGCAAAAATGGCATTATCATCACTGGCTGTCGTCGATTCTACGGGTTGGGCAGTTGTACGATCGGCTCTGGGCAATGATTGGACGGTTGAACGATCGGCACGAGCAATGGGTAAACTGGACTCCGTTGGAAAGCTGACCACTTCGGAATCAGAAGGGATGGATGGATGGGGAGATGATTGCCGAACAACTGGTGTGGGCTGTGGTGTGGGTCGGAGTGGTGTCCCATTGGATGGATACGGGGGCGTGAGTTGTGCCCGCGGTTGTTGCAGTGCAGCCGATGGCTCAAAGTCAGTCGCATCAAACCCGACAATGCCCTCTGCTCGAGCGGAATAGCTAGTTCCTAGAAATAACGACCAACAACTGAGCAATACTAACAACGATTGCTGTACTTTGCCATGAACAATTTGCCAGTCGATAATCCATTTCATGAGGCTTTTAGCGTTTTCTCTAAAATTGTTTTTGAGGGTTCCACAATGGCCCAAGTGCCATTTGGTTGTTTACGGAGGGCAGCAAACTGGAGCGTTTCACCACTCCCGATCGTTTCACCTTGACGCACCTTGCCTAGTTTTGGAGACTGGATACCACAAAATCGAAATTTATAGGATGGGACTTCTGGGCTATCGAAGTACAAACAACGACGTTGATCGAGTTGAGTATCACCATTGAATGGAGCATAAATCGATCGGCCTTGCAGTGCGATCGAAATATCACCCAACCCACCTGTGACTTCGTACCCTGCAACCCGATCTCCAGGACTTAACTCCCAATTTTGGTACAGTTTAATATCGACAATAGGAAGGGGCGTTTCTTTGGCACAGCTAGCTAAAAAGCCGACGAAAATTATAAGAATAATCAATACAGACGAAGGTGGCATAAACAGATAGATAACAAGCTAGAAACAGGTTGAAAACAAAACAGAAATAAGTTTGGAATGCTTGAATGCTCCTGATAAAAGTTGATTCAGGCGGTTGAAAAGTCCTCTTGAAATCAATTAGAACGCAAAGGTTTCAAAGAACGAATGGATTAGGATGTTAATGGGTCAGGAAGCGATAGCCCATGTAGCGATCGCCCTCATACAACACGATGAGCCACGTTTTAGGATCAGAGGCCAAGGGATAGACCACACGCTCGGCTTTGGTGCCTGTGCGGATTTGTAGACTGGCAAGATAGCAGTAGGGTTTCGGCAGAGTTTTTGTCACTTGAGGCCGAGTAGTCCCTTCAGGAATCGTCAAAAATTGTCCCAACTGTTGCCGAGAAATTTGTGCTTTGGGCTCTACCACTTGCACGCAACGATCGGCGATCGAAGATTGTCCAACTGCGAAAAAGAGTTTTGAGTCCAAACAAAGGCCCAGCGTGAGAATGGCAGTCCCTCCAGCCAAGAGTTGTTTTGGGCTCCAGGCTAAATTTGGCTTGTGTAAAAGGGATTGCCAGTGAAATGATCTCCAAGTTGATTGTTCCATTCGCGATCGCATCATTGAAAAACCCTCCGTAGCGAAACTAAAACTGACGAAAAGAGACTGCTCAGGATTGCGCTAGACTTTTGAACCTAGAAATAGTCCTAATGTCACCAGCAACAATCGATAAATTACGGTAGTACTCGATTGGGGGACGAAAAATGCTAAGTAAGCTGCCACGATCGCGGGTAATAACATCACCAGGGTTAACGGCACTGCCAAGCTTGGGATGAATACGATGATGCCTTGAATGCCCAGTCGAATCCCCGTAGCAGTTAATGTCCACAGTAGAGCATCGATCGCAATCGTGACAGGCTGCTTGGAAATGGGCAATAGAAGGAGGCATCACCGTAGCAGCCGTGACAATTAGGGAGGGTTTAACCGCTTTGCTAGCGTGGGCAGAAGCGGAATAGGGGGCGATCGGCTGGGATCGGGAAACAAAGCTCGGTTTAGCGAGGGGTTGCGAATCTGAGGAATTGGGAACCTCGGACGTTTTTACACTGGAGGACCCATGGGCTGCTGTGGGCTGGGCTGCACTGGATGGTGCTGACGGGCGATCGGCAGAGCTCCAATCATCAAGGCGTGGATGGGGCATCGGGGATTTCGCAACTTGGGACTGCTGAACTGTATGAGATCGAGAGAGTGCTTGCATTTGCTGGGAGAGTTTGCGTAGTTCTCCCAGGTTTGAGTCCAGCGCTGCGGACTGCTGATTCATGGTCGCAATTTGCGTTTGCATAACTTCTAACTGCTGCCGAAAATCCTTAATTTGCTCGAGAACTTGACTAGAGGGAGCTGTCCACACGACTGGAGCGGGACTGGAGGGGAGCGGTTTCGTGGGTCGGCGAGTCTTTTGGGTTGGGGCTTTGGGGGTGGACATTGCACGGGAGCTTTTCCCTGGGGACATGTTCGCCTCGATCGCCTCCGCCCCATTCAAATTCGCCAGGGTGGCCTCCGTCACATTTTTGTCGATCGTCCGTTTGTCGATCGTTTTTGGGGTGGTCGTCTTTTTACTGGAGCGGCCTCGACGGGCAGCGGGTTTGGCAGGTTCTGTAGGTAATGCCTGGGCTGGCAGTACTGGTGGTAAGACGGGTGGCAATACCTGTGGCAATACCTGTGGTGATGACAGTGACTCAGTGGCTACATGCTTAACGCCCATTTCCCAAAAGTCCCCCTTACGAAACATTGAGTACCAGTACTCGCGTACTTAGTACTTCTGTACTATAGCAAGGTTCTTTTAAAATTGCAAACCCCCCAATCATCGTTTTTACCTTCGAGATTGAGGGGGAATGGACGGCAGTATTCAGGTTTGGACTGTGGTGAATACAGCATTGCAGCAATACCCCGATCGTGGAGTATGTCCAGCGTTAGTTGTTTGCGATCGCGCTGACTAAACGATCGATTTCTGCTTCGGTAGTGAAATAGTGGGTGCAAGCTCGGACGCAATTAGGATCGAGGAGTAGCCGCACTAAAATGCCCTGGGATTCTAGACTAGCCACTAATCCTTTGTGTTGGCCGGAGGCTAGCTGAAAGGATACCAGTCCCGATTCCGGGGGTGTTGTGCGTAGCGTTGTCACCTGAGGAATGGTTTGCAATTGTTCCCAAAGATAGCGACTGCGATCGCAGATTAACCCATAGCGTTCCGCTGCTGAGCCCAACTCCTGTTGCACCTGAAGGGCTGTAGCCACACCGGGATACAACACCACCGCTGACGTTGCCACTTCATAGCGCTTTCCACCCCCTTCCCAAGCCATTGGTTTGCCCTGGGCATTGGTGCGAATACTGCGCCAGCCAATAAACGTCGGACGCAACTCCTCTCGCACCTCAGGCCGCACGTAGAATCCGCCCACCCCCGCTGAACCGCACCACCATTTATGGCAAGTGAAGGCGTAGTAATCCGCTCCCAATGTGGTCAAATTCAGCGGCAAGACGCCCACCGACTGCGCCGCATCCACCAAAATCCGTACCCGATCGCTGTGACTGCGGCAAACAGCCACCATCCGCTCCAACGGCAACACCTGCCCCGTATTCCACAGGATATGGCTCAGCACCACTAGGCGTGTATTCGGGCGCAAATGGCTCGCCAGCGTCGCCACCGGATCACCTCCATTCAGCGTCGGCAACAGCGGACAGACTGATACCTCAATGGCAAACCGCTGCTGAAGCTCCTGGACGATCGCCAAGACACCCTGATGTTCACAATCTGTAATCAGTAAATGATCCCCCGATCGCCAATCCAGTCCCCACAGGGCAATATTGCACCCCACCGTGGTATCTTCCGTCAAAGTCACCGTATCCGGTGTTGTACCAATCTCTTGGGCGATCGTCCGCCGCAGGTCATCCGTCAGTTGCAAACTGTAGTCATAGGCCGCTTGGGAAAAGGGCGCGATTCGTTGTAACGTTTCCTGGGCCTGGGCCACAGCCTCCAACGCTCGCCGAGGCATTAGCCCCTGGCCGCCGTAGTTGAAGTAGGCGTACTGGTCGAGGAAGGGAAATTCTTGGCGATGGGTGAGAATCCGATCGAGGGTCATACACGCAGAAGCAACTTTCTGGCCTAAACTAGAGCATAAGTGAATCCCTGTAAAGTCCCCTTGTAAAGTCTCACTAGCATCTTCCGGCTCGAGTCCACCCTAATTCCCTCGATCGATTTCCATGCTCATAACGGCAGAGCTTTTGTTGAATCATCAACGATGCAGCCGCCGCGCTTTCCTTGATATCCACGGCGACCCGCTTCAGCGTGACCCCATGAATGATTACGTGGTCAAGCTGATGCAGGATAGTGCTGCCCACCACCGCGAAGTTCTCGAAACCTTGGACTACGTGCGACCCGTCTACCCCAGCCACAATTGGACGATCGCCGCCGCCAAAACCCTCGAACTTATGCAACAGGGTGCAGATTTTATCTATCAAGGCGTGTTGCTGGCTGAAGGGGATGGTGCTACTTTGATGAGCAACCCAGATTTGCTCGTCAAACAAACGGGGACCTCAGACTTGGGAGATTGGATTTATGCTCCCGTTGAAATTAAGCTGAGTAAGCGCTCCAAAACGGAATATCAAATCGTTACCGCCTATCATGTCAAAGTCCTTGCTGCCGTTCAGGGCAATTGGCCGGAAGAAGCGTATTTACTGCTACGGGAAAAAGGGCAATACACGATCGACCTGTGGGAAATGATTCCCCGCATGGAAGAAGTACTGGCTAGTTGTATCGCCAGCCTACAGGATGAGACAAGCCCTGAAGTCTTTATCTCCCGCAATCGTTGCAGCCTTTGCCATTGGTACAGCCGCTGCTACGAAACCGCCAAAGAAACGGAGCACCTATCCCTGCTGCCGGGTGTGACCCAAAGCCGTTACCGAGAGCTACAATCCCTCAATCTGACCTCGTTAGAATCATTGGCCAAAACGCCGCCGAAGGTTTTGGAAACCATACCGGGCTTTGGGTTAGAGATGGCGAAGAAAATTACCCAGCAGGCCCAAGCCACGTTGCAGAACCAAGCCCTGCCCACCACTGACTTCCCTCAAACCCATCAACGCCATCGCTTCATCAACGAATTCCTTCCTACCTCATCGATCGAACTCTATTTCGACATTGAATCCGAACCCTCCTTAGATTTCATCTATTTGCACGGCGTCCTAGTGGTCGATCGACAGAAACAGACCCAGCAGTTTCACGCTTTTCTGGCTGACCATCCAGACCATGAAATGCGAGTGTGGCAGGAACTTCTAGACTTAGTATGGGCGTATCCCGATGCGCCCATTTTTCATTTTTGCCCCTACGAAGTCCAGACGGTCAACAAGTTGGCCAAGCTTTATGACACACCGCAGCACCTGATTCAACCCATGCTGCCTCGGTTTATTGATTTGCATGATGTGGTGACCCGTGTGGCCACCTTGCCCGTGGAAAGCTATGCGCTGAAAAATATTGCCCGCTGGATTGGCTTTGAATGGCGAGATTCTAGCGCCAACGGTGCCCAGTCGATTTACTGGTACGCCCAATGGTTGCAAACGGGCGATCGAGCCTTCTTAGACTCCATCCTGGTCTATAACGAAGATGATTGTCGCGCCACGCATTTGATTAAGGAATGGCTGGTGGAGTACCTACAATCCGCCGATCGGCATTCCGAGCAACTCCACGGCTCGGTGGCTTAGACGGGTACCTTTAGAAATCTTGCAATCTACAATAGGGCTGTTATTTGTTGGTTGGGCAATCTGCCTGCCTTGAATGCCATGTCCCTAACCCGATCGATCCTCACCTCCCTCGGCTCCTATCCCGGTTTGCAGCGGGCCGACCAGCTTTGGCAATCCCTGAGGGAAGGCACTCTTTCTACGCCGCAGGTGGTGGAAACCAGTGACCAAGCCTTACCGACGATCGGATGGGATGTGCTGATCTGTGGGGGAACGTTGGGCATTTTGGTCGGGGCGGTGTTGGCCCAGCGGGGCTATCGGGTGGCGGTGTTGGAACAGGGCATTCTGCAAGGGCGATCGCAGGAGTGGAATATTTCCCGCCAGGAATTACAGAAGTTTGTGCAATTGGGATTACTAACGGAAGCAGAATTAGCAACCACGATCGCCACGGAATTTAATCCCATTCGTATCAGTTTTGCGGGACAGGATATCTGGGTTAAGGATGTTTTAAATATTGGGGTTGATCCCGTTAGGTTATTAGCTATCCTGAAACAGAAATTTCTCGATGCAGGCGGAGATTTATTGGAACAGACACCGTTTAAGGGTTGTACAGTGCATCCCAATGGGGTGGCTGTGCGATCGACCAATCCATCGATCGCCCCACAATCTAGCACCCTGCAATCTAGCCCCAACGAATTGGCTCCCCCCTTGACTGCCCGCTTAATGCTGGATGTGATGGGGCATTTTTCCCCGGTGACGCGCCAAGCCAGAAACGGCCAGAAACCCGATGCCGTCTGTTTGGTCGTGGGTACCTGTGCCACGGGTTATCCCGATAATCCCGCCGGAGACCTTATTGCCTCCTTCACGCCGATTCAAAATCAATGCCAATATTTTTGGGAAGCCTTTCCGGCGCGGGATGGTCGCACCACCTATCTGTTTACCTATCTGGATGCGGAACCCGATCGGATTTCTCTGGAAACGTTGTTTGATGAATATTTCCGACTTCTACCTAGCTACCAATCGATCGACCTAGATGCCTTGCAATTCCAGCGGGCTCTGTTTGGCATGTTTCCCTGTTACCGTAACAGCCCCTTGCAACCAACCTGGGATCGAATTTTAGCGATCGGGGATAGCAGCGGAGCGCAGTCGCCCTTGAGCTTTGGCGGATTTGGAGCCATGGTGCGGCACTTGGAACGCCTGACCCAGGGATTAGATGAAGCATTGCAGGCCGATGTGCTCGATCGGCGATCGCTCAGTCGGTTGCAGCCCTACCAGCCCAACTTGCAAGTGACATGGCTGTTCCAAAAATCCATGAGTGTTGGGGTCAATCAAACCCTAGAACCGGATCAAATTAATCAATTGCTACGCGATATTTTTCAGGAAATGCAAGGACTGGGAGATCCGGTTCTTAAACCCTTTTTGCAGGACGTCGTGCAGTTCGTCCCCTTATTTAAAACCCTGGCTCAAGCCGCGATCGCCCATCCGTTACTGATTCTCAAAATCCTGCCCCAAGTGGGTTTTCCTGCATTGTTTGATTGGTTGGGGCATTATGGGAATTTAGCGATCTATACCGTTTTGCACTGGTGGAGTCGATCGTTTGCTAATTCCTTACAGACTTGGATCGCGACTTTACCCCCCGATCGCCAATATTTCTGGCATTGTCGTCTCGCCGCATGGAAATATGGATCTGGGGCAGATTATGAAGACTAGACTGGGCAGGCTAGACTGGGCAGGCTGACGACCTAGTGCAAAGATTAGGTAAGTAGCCCGTAGTTCCATGGAAAAAACGTTAAATTATGAGCGAGTTATTTAACCCATGAATAGCTCATTAGTCGCCCATTCATCGCCTATCAATGGTTCGTAAAGTTGTAAGGCGATTGATTCGCACCCTGGAGTTCATGCTTTAAACTTGATTCGGTTGTGCGTAACTTACGCCCTATCTCACTGTCCTGCCTGATCGATCGCCAGTCGTTGTTCGTCCTTGCTTGTAGTCTCTATGCAATTTTCGCTTGCGCGGCAGTGTTTTATTCGAGAAATTTGCCAATCCGATGAGCAAATTTGCTTAGAACGTGCTGCCCTATACATTGCCCAAGAAGAAGATCCCACGCTGGATGTTGAGGAATATCTCAATGCCCTCGATGTCATGGCTGAAGAAGTCCAAGCCCGATTACCTAAAGAGTTGTATCCGCTACGAATCATTCAAACTATTAACCGCTACCTGTACGATGATTTAGGATTTTCGGGAAATCGATCGGATTATTATGATCCACGCAATAGCCATTTACACCAGGTGATCGATCGCCGCTTAGGGATTCCCATCACCCTGTCGTTGGTTTACCTCGCGATCGCCAAACGCATTGACTTTCCCATGGTGGGCATTGGGTTCCCCGGTCATTTTCTGATTCGGCCAGTGGTGGAGGAGATGGATCTTTATATCGATGCATTTAACCGAGGCGCAGTGTTATTCAAAGAAGACTGTGCAGAATTACTCGGGCAAGGGGACAATCCCACCTTTATGATTGCTGCCAATTGGTTTGCTCCCGTCAGTAATCGTCAGTTCCTGTCAAGAATGCTAGGTAACCTGAAAACCAATTACATTAATTCTGGGAATAGTCAAAGATCCTTAGCTGCGATCGAGCGAATTCTACTGCTGTTTCCTGATACGCCAACGGAACTGCGCGATCGCGGCATTATTTACTATCAAATGAATCGCTGGGTGGAAGCTCGACAAGATTTAGAACGCTACCTTGCCGCAAAACCCACTACCCAGGATCGCGGATTAATTTTGCAATTACTGGCTAGTGGTCTGTCAATTTTGATTTTGTGCGTTAGTGATCTCCAGAATCCTTATGGAATAGTCGATTTGGAATAATGTCACTCACAATTTTAAGCTTGACGCTCCACTAGGCTTAATCGGGGCGATCGACGGGATGGTCGCCCCGACTAAACCTCTAGTAGCTAATTTCCAGCGTGACGGAAGCTTCCACAGGTTGCTCGTTATCAATCACGGGGCTGGAGGCAGCCTCGGCTCGTAGTTTAAAGCTATCGGCTGCGTACATTCTAGGCGGTGGAGTTGTGGCTCCGTTCACCTGGATACTCACAATTTCCTTCGGGGTCAGATTCAGGGAGCCCAAAACTGCATTGGCCTGGGTTTGGGCGTCTTGGGTGGCTTTGCGGAGGGCCAGTTTTTGGGCCTCGGCGATCGCAGCATCCGTGGCAATAAAACTCACGCCATCAATGCGGCTCGCTCCGGCTTTGACCGCATCATCCATAATCGTTCCAGCCTTGGCTGTGGCGATGCGGAAGCTGACCATGTTCGATGCAACATAGCCCACGAGAATTTGTTTGCCATCGCGATAGTCGTAATTGGGACTGAGGTTGATCCCCGTGGTTTCCAGTTTTTCCACATTGCGAGCCTTCAGCAGGTCTACCACCGCATTGGCCCGCCGTGCCACTTCTGCTTGGACTTCATTGGCGGTTTTTCCTTGCGCTTCAACGCCGAGGCGGACTTGGGTCAGGGTTGAGGGAATGCGTTCAGTTCCCCGCCCCGTAACGGTTAACGTTCGCAGTAACTTTTCCGCCGCGATCGCGGGTTGCGTCACACCACAGAGCATGATCCCCAGTAGAATCGGCAAAATTGCCCATCGAGGCGATCGAGCTCGGGCAGCATTGGACAAGGAGGAGGGTATCGATCGAGACATTGGCTGAGACAACTTCCGGGCAGCATTGGGTAGCATAAGTATTCATCTCCAAAAATCCTATGTCCTATCAATCTGCCATTGAATTTGTGGAAAGCCTCATAAAGTTTCTAAATTTGAAACAAATTCTTTAGACTTTTCGGCTCCCATTCTTTTTCCCAGACGTAATAGAATACATTTCCGAACGCCTTTGCCAACGTCTTTTCAAACGCCCTTCTCAATCTCATTGTCCTCTTGCTTCCGACTTGTTACGCTCTGGTTTCCCAGTGCGTCGCTCTGGTCTTCCAGGGCGTCGCTCTAGTTTCCCAGGGTGTCGCTAGGGCAATCCAGAAGTTTATCCATCCCTGCAGTTGCTAGGCTGTAGAAAATTCTAGGGTTGAAAGCAAATTTGACCGGAACAATCGAGATTGCCCGCGTTAATGAGGATGAAGTGCGTGTTTGCCCCTCTGCCATTACCCCCGGATCATCTCCCATGATTGTTGTGCGATCGCGATTTCTGGTGTGTCGAAATTCTCTCCTAAGTTTGGGTATCAGCTTGTTATCCAGTAGTGTTGGGGGCTATTCCTTAAGCAATTCTGCGGTGGCCCAACCTAGTTTAGAGGCGACTCCCAGCCAGTCTGCACCCACGCAATGCACCTCGATCGGGATGCCTTCGGCCAAGTGGGTTAGCTTGGCCAGACCGTTGGTACAGGATACAACGGCTGTAGGGGCGTCCGCGATCGCGTTAAATTACCTAGCAGATCAATTGATTCCCAACTTGGGCGCAATGCTCAATCCGAAACCCTTTCCGGAAATCCATGAGCGGGCGAGAGCTGCACGGGTTCCTGTGATGATGTACCACGACATTCTGCCGGAGAAACAAGTCAGTTTTGATGTCACTCCGGCTGAGTTTGAAGCCCATCTGCAAGCGATTCGGGATAAAAACCTCACCCCTATCAGCTTGGATCAGTTGATGGTGCACCTCCGCACAGGCATGCCTTTGCCCCCCAAGCCCATTCTGCTGACCTTTGATGATGGCTATGAAGGGCACTATACCCATGTCTATCCGCTGTTGAAAAAGTACAACTATCCTGCGGCGTTCTCGATCTATACCGCTAAGGTCGGCAAAAAAATGGGTCGATCGAGTTTAAGTTGGGAGCAACTGCGGGAAATGGCTAAGGATCCACTGATTACGATCGCCGCCCATAGCGTCACCCATCCCCCGGATCTGACCAAGATTCCTGAGGAACAACTGAAAACAGAAATTACTGAATCGAAGCAAGTGTTGGAGCGGGAACTCGGCATTCCGATTCACTATTTCACCTATCCCGAGGGCAACTATAACCAGCAGGTGGCCAATTTAGTGCAGCAGGCGGGTTACAGTGCGGCGCTGACGATGAATGACTTGGATGAGCGCTTGGCGGGACAGTCGGAAAGTTTGTTGGCGATCGGGCGCATTGGCCAGTCGCGTATTGCGGAAATGCTGGATCAGGCTTGGGGCGGTGCACCGTTGCCCAAGTGGAATGTGGGCTTTGATTTCAAGTCACCCATCCAGAAGCAGGAACCCACGATCGACAATACTGGATTTGTCTTTATCTCCGGCGGCCAACCCATGACGATCCATGCTAAGACGCGGGATCAGGTGCCTGCGATTCTAGCGGGAACGCCAGCGATCGCGGGGGTAGATGGCGGCTTCTTTTCCTTGGAATTTCTCGATTCTAATAAAATGATCGGCCCGGTCTATAGTCAAACCTCTGGGGAATTTGTGCCGGGGAACGATCGGGAAAATTTACGCTTAAATGGTCGGCCTTTGGTACTCATTAGTCCGGATGAGGTGCGCTATGTGCCCTTTGATGCGGCGAAGCATAATTCCCTGGCGGGGATTCAGGCGGAGATGCCCAAGGTGACGGATGCGTTTGTGGCGGCGGCATGGCTGGTGCGGGATGGGCAGGCGCAACCAGAAGCGGCCTTTGGTAATTTGTTTGATTTCAATGCGGAACGGCATCGGGCTTTTTGGGGCGTTAACCAAGCGGGACAGCCGATGATTGGAGTGTCCAAAGATCCGATCGGCTCGGTGAATTTGGGGCAGAAATTGCTGAAGGCGGGCTATCGCGATGCAGTCATGCTGGATTCCGGTGCAAGTACGTCGTTGGCGTTTCAGGGAGAATCGTTGGTGGCCTATACGCCGCGTCCGGTGCCCCATGTGGTGGGGCTAATTCCGACAAATGGGGTTTCCGATGGGTCTGGAAATACCATTGGGAATGCTGTGGACAATGCTGGTGGGGATGTTTCTAGTGTATTGGCTGATGATTCTGGTGGTAAGGGAGCAACGGGAGTAAATGCTACTTTACAATCACAAGCGTCATGGTCAGACTGTACCTTGGCAAAACGCTAAGTTTTGCTCCCAGGGATTGACTAAGGGATTTGCAAAGAAATAATATCCCCTCTTCATTCCCCTACCCTCCTACCCTTTTACTCTCCTACCCTTTTACTCTCCTACCCCTACCCAATTGGGATTTTATTTATGCGCTGTTCCCGTATCTTTCAGAATGGGCAACAACTTCAAATTGATATCGTCAAAAATACGCGGCATAATCCCTTCCTACTTTTTGCGCAACACAACGCCCCAGATCCCAGCTAGTAACAGCCAGCCCATCAGGTTAATCCGTGCATCAAAAATCGGGACATCAAACAAACTAAACACACTACAGGCGGCAAACGTTAACACGATCGAAAACATCGCGTAATGATCATCCCAAGAGTATTGTGATTCTCGTAGCCACATCACTCCCTTAAACATGACCCACCCAATCAACGAATAGAAAATTAACGTTGCAGGAATTCCCATCTCTGCTGCTAGCATCAATGGTAAGTTATGGGGATGGCCAATGTAATAGTTCATTGCCGCTTCGTACATGGGCGTAAAATTCCGCAACCCCCACCCCGTTAAAGGCCGCTGCTGAATCATCGACCAAGCAAACTTCCATTGGGTTGTTCGTAGCGATGCGATCGGGCGATCGAGAAACAACTCATCGTTAATTCTGGCCCAAATTAGCCGAGGTACGATCACCCGAAACCAATCCCGCAATGGCGGTGGCGCATAGGCTGCTTCCAATACTGCAACCACCACCCAGGCAGCCACCCCCAAGACCCAACGCCAACCCACGTACACTGCGTACAACACACAAGCCGCCAGCGCAATCCCCCAAGCATTGCGAGAATTGGTTAAAAACAGTGCCACCCCATCCAGCGCCACGATCGCACCTAAGCCCAGAATCGACAGCCATCGCTTCCAACCTCGATCGCGTCGGGTAAAGATGGCCTCCACCCATAACCCCAGGGACAGCGTAAACGTTGTGACAAAATAGCTGGCCAACACCGTCGCGTAATAAAACAACGACGACATCCGCCCTTCTGGGCGACCTCCACGATGGACTAACCAATCCAGAATGATCCCGTCGGAATCTGCACCGTTGGGATTTTCTACAGTCAACAACTTAAGATGGAACTCCCACCCCCAAAACAATTGTCCTAGACCAATCACCGCGATCGCGATCGACGGTAACACCATGAGCCAAGCCATGCGTCGTAGTTGCTGCGGTGACTCGATCAATCGACTCTGCGCCACAAAGACAATGAAGAAGGGCAGAAAGTTAAATAAACCGGGTAATGAATAGCCCTTATACTGCGCAAACAGGGCAATGATGATCATCCAGACGCCCAGCATGAGCAGGACTTGGTTGACCAAATTCTGCACCAACTGATTGGCATACTTAGCCCATAGGACACAGGAATTGATTAATAGCGTCACACCACCTAGCAAGATGCTAAACGGTAGCAGAACAAGGCCGATCTGCGTAACATACCAGTGGCGACGAAGGTTAGGATCAGGATGGGGTTGAAAAAGCATTGCACCATTTTAGGGCGCAGGCGGTTCGGATTAATAGCATTTGGCGCATCTCGATCGCAACTGCTAATCCCCATCTCCCCAGAAACCGCTACGAACTATAGGCCATCACCATACCGCCATCTTCATTGCCCCGCGTCAGGCGAATTTGGGCAAGGGCGAAAATTGTGGGAATAATGCGGGCATAGTTGGTGGAAATACTGCGCCAGCCCAGGTCTGCTATGAACCAAGTCCACATCGCAGGGCCAAGGAACGAAAAAGCCGTTCTCACTGCCCCATAGCGAGCCGCATTGACGGTCATGCCATATTGGGCCATTCGCATTGTGAACTGGGTTTGTAACTGGGAAACGGTGGCCAATCCCCCCGCTGCCAAAGTGGAATTAGCAACGTGGTACCGGGCAAAGTGTAGGGCAAACTGGCGGGCAATCAATTGCAGCAACAAGGGCTTAACCACAGAACTAACAGCGATCGCACTGCCGCCTTTGATCACCAAACTCATGGGATCCTTTTGCAGGGCTTGGGGCAATTTATCAATCAAACTGGTGTGGGACAGCGATCGCTGCACCCGCTTGGTCAAACTGACCTGTTCTGCTTCGGGGAGCTTCTTCCAAGCTCGGTTGAGCAGGTGCAGGAAAATTTCCGCCTCCAGTTCCATCGTAGACATTGAAACTTGGTAGGGCAGACGCAGATAACGGCAAACTTGCAACAACGCTTGACGATAACTGACACAGTGGGTTTTGCGCTGAAGCACCGTCATCCCATCCGCCGCCAAAAACCGAAACCGATCTTCCAACTCATCCATCCAATCTTCCCGATCGAGGGCTTGGATATCGAGTGGATCCGTTTTGTTCAAGTAATCCAGAGGATTAAATTTTGGGCGGAATAAAATTTCGGTTAACTCGCGCAGTTCGTCATCGGTTGCCAACTCCAAAGCTGCCCGTAGTTCGTCCACTGGTCTACTCCTCACGGATAAAATCCTGACGATTATTCTAGCGAAGGTTGCTTGACCTAGGGAGAGATTATCCCAGGACAGGACAACCGATACTTCTCTGCAAGGCGCTATGGAGTCTCTATTATTGCAGAATATCCAAAGCTGGGATCCACTGGGCACTGGGATCTACTCAAGTCTAGGAGCCCACTGTGGGCCAGAACTGTGGGCCAAAATTGCGGGCCAAAACTGTGGGCCAAAATTGCGGGCCAAAACTATAAGCTAGCGCTGTGAGCCGTCTTTCCACCCCTTAGACCGTTGCATAATTTAATGCAACTTTCGTTACTTGTGATACCAGCTTCCCACAAACTTTAGGAAGTTTGTATGATTACACACAAAATTAACCCTACTTCTCCAGTCTGATGAAAGGTGTAATCTAGGTCACTTCAACCGCTACAACAAACGCACACAGCACTATGAATTTGCCAAAATACAATTCCTCAGTAGAGGATATTGCTACCGAGGATCTGCACGAGCTCGAAGCCGATCGTACGGGTCTAAGCGTAGAGACCATCAAACGGGCCTTTTTGGATAACTTGTTTTACCTTCAGGGCAAACCTGTGGCGCTCGCGACCCAGCATGACTACTATATGGCGTTGGCTTATACTGTACGCGATCGTATGTTGCAGCGTTGGAATAGTACCGCTGAAACCTATACCCAGAAACGATCCCGAACCGTTTGCTATCTCTCCGCTGAGTTTCTGATGGGCCCCCACTTAGGCAATAACCTGATTAACTTGGGGATCTTTGACCAAGTTAATCAGGCCATCAAAGAACTGGGTTTGGATTTTGAGGAATTGCTGGCGCAGGAGGAAGAACCAGGGCTAGGTAATGGCGGTTTGGGGCGGCTTGCGGCTTGCTATATCGACTCGATGGCAACCTTGGAAATTCCATCCCTGGGCTATGGCATTCGCTACGAATTTGGCATCTTCGACCAAGTGATTCGCGATGGCTGGCAGGTGGAACTGACGGACAAATGGTTGCGCTATGGCAATGCCTGGGAAATTGCCCGACCGGAATGGGCGGTGGAAGTCAAGTTTGGTGGCTATACCGAAGCCTACCGCGATGAACACGATCGGTACCGAGTCCGGTGGATTCCCGATCGGGAAGTGCTGGGCATTCCCTATGACACGCCGATCCTGGGCTACAAGGTCAACACGGCCAATACCCTACGGTTGTGGAAAGCGGAGGCGATCGAATCCTTTGATTTTGCGGTATTTAATCAAGGCAATTACTACGGCGCAGTGGAGCAAAAGGTCAGTTCAGAAAATTTGACCAAGGTGCTCTATCCCAATGATGAAAAGGTCGCGGGCAAGCAATTGCGTTTAGAACAGCAATTCTTTTTTGTATCTTGCTCATTGCAGGATATGTTCCGTATTTTGCAAGGACAGAATATTCCGATCGAGCAATTCCATGAGAAGTTCACGATTCAACTGAACGATACCCATCCCGCGATCGCCGTGGCCGAACTGATGCGGTTATTGGTGGATGAATACTCTATGGACTGGGATACAGCCTGGGACATCACCCAAAAAACCTTTGCCTATACCAATCACACCCTAATGCCGGAAGCATTGGAGAAATGGGCGATCGATTTGTTTGCCAGCCTGCTGCCCCGCCACTTAGAGATCATTTACGAAGTCAATTCTCGCTTTCTAGAACAGGTGCGGATGAAGTTTCCTAAGGATGGCGATCGCCTAGCTCGCATGTCTTTGATTGACGAAACGGGGGAGCGCTATGTCCGCATGGCAAATCTGGCTTGTGTGGGTAGTCATCGGATCAATGGGGTTGCAGAGTTACATAGTGAGCTATTGAAAGAAACCGTTTTGCAGGATTTTTATCAACTCTTTCCCCACAAATTCTGCAACAAAACCAATGGTGTGACCCCTCGGCGCTGGATCGTTCTGAGCAATCCTCGCATGACCCAGTTGGTGACGACCCACATCGGCGATCGCTGGATCAAGCATCTCAGTGAAATCCAGCAGTTAGAGCCCTTGGCCGATGATCCTGCTTTCCGCCACGATTGGCACACGATGAAGCAAGCGATCAAGCAAGATTTGGCGAATCATATCCATAAAACCCTGGATATTCTGGTTGATCCCAAATCCCTATTTGACGTGCAGGTAAAACGGATTCACGAATACAAACGACAACATCTGAATGTTTTACACATCGTCACGTTGTACAACCAGTTGAAGCAAAATCCACGATCGGAGATTCCACCCCGCACATTCATTTTTGGCGGAAAAGCGGCTCCGGGCTATTTCATGGCTAAGCTAATGATTAAGCTCATCACTGCAGTGGGAGAAATGGTGAACAAAGATCCCGACGTGCGCGATCGCCTGCGGGTAGTCTTTTTGCCAGATTACAACGTGACCAACAGCCAACGGGTTTATCCCGCAGCGGATTTGTCAGAACAGATTTCCACCGCTGGCCTCGAAGCATCCGGCACGGGCAATATGAAGTTTGCCATGAACGGTGCACTCACGATCGGAACCCTGGACGGAGCCAACATCGAAATTCGAGAAGAAGCCGGAGCAGAAAACTTCTTCCTATTTGGCTTGACCACCGATCAAGTTGCAGCCCTCAAGTCCCAAGGCTACAACCCCTGGGACTACTACGCCATGAACCCCAACCTGAAGGATGCGATCGATTTAATTGCATCGGGACATTTCTCCCATGGCGATCGGGATCTGTTCAAACCGTTGCTGGATAAGCTACTCACGAGCGATCCATTTATGCTGTTGGCGGATTACCAGTCCTATCTCGACTGTCAAACCCAAGTCAGTCAAAGTTATTGCGACAGTGAGCATTGGACTCGCATGTCAATTTTGAATGCGGCTCGGATGGGTAAATTTTCCTCCGATCGGTCGATCGAAGAATACGCGAAGGATATTTGGCAAGTATCATCTGAGCGAATTAATTTAGAGAACTATACGCAATGGGAACGGAGCCATGGCGGAGAACTCATCTGCCGATTACATTGATTAAGCAAATGATCAGATTCACCTAGGAGAGTTTTAGGCTCTATAGTGTAATCATCCACGTCTTTTCTATATTTCTAATGCGGATCAAAAATACGAACTACAATTGATCCGCATTAGATTGATCCGCATTAGTTATAGTCAAATATTTTCGGTAATTTGTACTTCATGCATGGTCAGAGATCACTACATAAAAGATAAATAATCGGAAAATCGCTAGCAACAACTAGAGACGATCGTGGAAATTAGGGTAAGCGTAATCAGACCATGAGCAGCATTTCCGGGGAAATGGATCAAAAACTGATTTAATCCACTTTCAATCCACACTTTTGACGCTACACTCTAGACTGCGTGATCCGGTTTCGGTGATTACTGACATTCCACAGATCTCTATGAAGTTATGATGAGATTGTATAAGCGATTGGGCATCCTAATGGGTGAGTCAACCAATTAGGATCACCGCTGCCATCAAACCTATGTTATGTCCAACCCCGATCTCCGATGATTTGTTGCCTCAAGTCTTTGGTTATACCTTGGGGGAACTGTTGTATCTTGGTACTCGCACAGCGGTCTATCGGGCATTGAAAGCCGAAGGCAGCGAGCCAGTTGTCATTAAGGTACTGCGGCGAGAATATCCTAGCTTCAATGAATTAGTCCAGTTTTGCAACCAGTATACGATTACTAAAAATCTAGCGATTCCTGGCATTGCGAAACCTTTGAGCTTAGAATCCGTGGGAAGATGCTATGCCCTAATCATGGAGGATAATGGAGAAATCTCCCTTGAAAAATATATTCAGCAATCCGGACTGGAAATTTCTGAAGTGTTGACGATCGGGTTGCAAATCACTGACATTCTCCATGGGTTATGCCAACACCAAATCGTCCACAAAGATATTAAACCCGCTAACATCCTCATTCACCCAGAGTCCAAGCAAGTCAAGCTCATCGACTTCAGCATTGCTTCCTTACTGCCCAAAGAAACCCAAACACTCCTCAATCCCAACAGCCTCGAAGGCACCCTCGCCTACCTCGCCCCGGAACAAACCGGACGCATGAATCGCGCCATTGACTATCGCACCGATTTCTATGCCTTCGGGGTCACACTCTATCAACTCCTGACAGGCCGTTTACCCTTCAACTCCGATGACCCCCTCGAATTAGTCCATTGCCACATCGCCCAGCAGCCCATTCCCGTCCATCAGGTCAATCCAGACATCCCTGTCATGGTTGCAAAGATCGTCGCTAAGCTGATGGCCAAAAATGCCGAAGACCGCTACCAAAGCGCACTAGGTCTTAAACATGATTTAAAACATTGTTTAGAACAATGGAACCAAACGGGCACCATTCCTGAATTCTCCCTTGGGCAACGGGATATCAGCGATCGCTTCACCATTCCTGAAAAACTTTACGGGCGTGAAGCAGAGGTAGAGACACTTCTGAATGCCTTTGAACGAGTTTCCCAGGGAGCAACAGAATTGATGCTCGTAGCCGGATTTTCTGGGATTGGCAAAACGGCGATCGTCAACGAAGTCCATAAACCGATCACCCGACAAAACGGCTACTTTATCAAGGGTAAATTTGACCAATTTAACCGCAACATTCCGTTATCAGCTTTTGTGCAAGCCTTGCGGGATTTGATGGGGCAATTGCTGAGTGAAAGCGATAGGCAGTTGCAAACGTGGAAAACACAAATTCTGAATGCCTTGGGTGACAATGGGCAAGTCATGATTGAGGTGATTCCTGAACTAGAACGGATTATTGGTGCCCAACCGCCTGCGCCTGAATTGTCGGGAACCGCCGCTCAGAATCGGTTTAATCTCCTATTCCAACGCTTCATTCAAGTCTTCACCACCCCAGAGCACCCCTTGGTGATGTTTCTGGATGATTTGCAGTGGGCGGATTCTGCTTCATTAAATTTGATGCAAGTGTTGATGACTGAAGCATCGCTGGGTTATTTGTTGCTGATTGGAGCCTATCGGGATAACGAAGTGTTTGCGGCGCATCCGTTAATGTTGACCCTCGACACAATCCAAAAAGCGGGGGAAATGGTAAATACGATCGCCCTTCAACCCCTGAGCCAAAATAGCTTAAATCAGTTGATCACGGATACGCTGCACTGTGCGGAGCCGTTGGCAGAGCCGTTAACGGAACTGGTGATGCAGAAAACCCAGGGTAATCCCTTTTTTACCACCCAATTTCTCAAAACCTTGCATCAAGATAAGCTGATTAATTTTGATGCAGCTGCGGGCCATTGGCAATGTGATATTGCACAGGTTCGGGATGCGGCATTGACGGATGATGTGGTGGAATTTATGGCGTTGCAGTTGCAGAAGCTGCCGGAAGCAACGCAAGAGATTTTGAAACTGGCGGCTTGTATTGGTGCTCAGTTCGATTTGGAAACACTAGCGATCGTAGGTGAACAATCCAAAACTGCTGTGGCCGCAACGCTCTGGCAAGCACTACATGAAGGGCTGATTATACCAGTCACGCAAGTTTATCGTTTTTTCCAGTCGATCGATCTTGAGCAGTTCGATCAGCAAAATTCCCAAACTCCTGTGAATCCAGGGTATCGGTTTTTGCACGATCGTATCCAACAAGCTGCCTATTCACTCATTGCCACCGATCAGAAACAGAACATACACCTCAAGATGGGGCAGACACTCCTGGGTGAGGCTTCTCCGCAGGAACGGGAAGAGCGACTATTTGCCATTGTCAATCACCTCAACCTTGGCAGCACAATCATTACATCACCTCAAGAACGAGAAACCTTAGCTAATTTAAACCTAGCAGCAGGACGCAAAGCAAAAACTGCTACCGCCTATCAAGCCGCGATCGCGTACTTTGAGCAAGGCATCCAACTTTTGCCTCAAGATAGCTGGCAGACCCACTATGACCTCAGCTTGGCACTTCACGAAGAAATCACTGAATCCAGTTACCTAAATACTCAATATAGGGAAATGGAAAGGTGGGCCATGATTGCCTTGAAACATGCCCGCACTCAGATAGATACCACTCGGGTACAGAAAACCCGAATCTTGAGTTCTACTTCTGAAGGTAAACTGCTGGAGGGAATCCAACTTGGTTTACAAGTGCTTCGTGAGTTGGGGTTCGAATTTCCGGAACACCCCACCCAAACCGAGATTGGTCAAGCCTTTAGTGTTACGAGATCTCTGTGGAATGAGCGATCGCTGAATCGTTTGCTAGATCTTCCTCCGATGCAAAATCCGCAGATTTTAGCGGCCATGGAAATTTTGAGTATTTTGGTGTCACCTGCTTATAAAGCAGCACCTAGTATAATGCCACTCTTGATTTTCAAACAGGTAGAACTCTCCATTCAATTTGGCAACTGTCCGGTTTCAGTTTTTTCATACGCCGACTATGGTTTAATTCTTTGTGGCATTATCGGTGATATAGAAAATGGCTACGAATTTGGTGCATTAGCTTTAAAGCTATTAGAGCAGCTACAAATTCCATCCCTTCAATGTCGAAGCTTTTATATAGTTAACCAGTATATTAAGCATTGGAAAAGTAGTCTCTCAGAGAGTCTTCCTAAGTTACAGGAGACTTACCAGCGTGGATTAGAAACGGGAGATCTCGATATTGCTTGCTTGAGTGCCGTAGACTACTGTTATGGCACTTATCTAGCAGGACAAGAATTAGCAAATCTATTAAAGACAACGGATACCTATCGTCAAGCGATCCAGCAGCAGCAGCAGATCGCACCATTACATTTTCAAGAAATTTCTCAACAAATGCTGCTCAATTTATTAGGGAAAGCAGAAGTTCCTTATATTTTGACAGGCACCATTTTTAGCCAAGAAAGGCTTCTTGATTTACAGACAACAAATCAAAGAGGAGCCTTATTTCGGTGGCATTTGAATCAAACCATCCTTTACTACCTGTTTGAGCAACAGACTCGTGCCGCACAAAATTCTGCCACAACGGCTCAATATCTAGATGGAGTGGTTGCAACATTTGCTATTCCTGTTTACTTTTTATTTGATGCTCTCATTCAATGCGCCCAATACACGAGTGCTGAACCAGAAGTTCGTCCGTCAATTCTTCAGCGAATTCAACAACATCAAGACCAACTACGAAATTGGGCAACTTTTGCTCCGATGAATCATCAGCATCGTTGGGAATTAGTGGCTGCCGAGCATTATCAAATATTGGGCAACAAAACTGAAGCGATCGAGTATTACGATCGCGCGATCGCTAGCGCCAAAGAGAATGGCTTTATTCAAGATGAGGCACTCGCCAATGAACTGGCCGCCAAATTCTACTTAAATTGGGGCAAAGACAAAGTTGCAGCAGGCTACCTGCAAGAAGCCTACTATTGCTATGCTCGCTGGGGTGCCCAAGCTAAAGTAGCAGACTTAGAAATTCGCTATCCTCATCTACTGCATCCAATCTTGGAGCCCCCAGATCCCTCCACACACCGATTAAATCCCTTGATGACGATCGCCCCAGTAAACGTCACTGTGCATTCGCATTATCGCAAAAGTTCCAGCAGCAGTATTAACCAAACCCTGGACTTTACAGCTATCCTCAGAGCCTCACAGGCCCTCTCTAGTAGCATTCAATTAGAAGAACTGTTAAATCACCTCACCCAAATTATTCTGCAAAACTCTGGGGCCGATCGCTGTGCTTTAATTCTCCCCAATCCCTCTGAAGAATGGCAGGTACGGGCGATCGCAACTGCCGAGCACACTCACCTTTGCACTGAAGAACTGACCAATCACCCACTGCTTCCCATCAAACTGATTCAGTACGTCAAAAACACCCAAGCACTGGTTGTGATTGACAATCTAGAGACCGATTTACCCGTGATTGGCGACTATCTCAGACAGCACCAACCCAAAAGCGTGCTGTGTTTACCGATGCTCAATCAAGGTCATTTCACCGGGATCCTTCTCTTAGAGAATCAAGCAACCAGTGGTACATTCACCCAAGAGCGTGTTTCCGTTCTCAATCTCCTTTGCACCCAAGCTGCTATCTCGTTAGAGAATGCGCGGCTGTATACCCTGGAGCAACAGAAGAGTGACCAGTTGAAAGCCTCAGAACTCAGGCTCAAAGCTATTTTTGAACAAGCAACCGATGCAATTCTTCTCCTAAACCAAGACGGATTTATCGATTGCAATCAGGCAGCATTGGATCTCTTTCAATACACCGAAAAATCTCAACTCCTAAATATTTATCCCTCTGCCATTTCCCCAGAATTTCAACCAGATGGAATTTCATCCCAAGAGAAGGAAGCACTGATCCTTGCAAAATCCCTAGAAATAGGGCATCTTCGCTTTGAATGGTTACACCAACGACCAAACGGCCAACACTTTTTTGCAGAGGTCACTTTAACTGCTATTCCCTATGATAATGACACGATTCTCCATTGCTTAGTCAGGGATATTAGCGATCGCAAAAAACTGGAACGAGAGCAACAACAATTTATAGATATTTTAGACGCCACACCAGATTTTGTGGGTTTAGCAAGTGCTCAGGGGCAGATTTTATGGCACAACAAAAGCTTCTGTGAATTTCGTCCAGATTTATTTAATCCCAGTAACCCAAAGCATATTTCAGAATGCCATCCCCAATGGACGAACCAAATTATCCGAGAGCAGGGTTTGCCCATTGCCATCCAGCAGGGGAGTTGGAGCGGAGAGGTGGTGCTGCTGGATACCCATAATCAAGAAGTTCCCGTTTCTCAAGTCATTATTGCCCACAAGTCTGAATCAGGAGAAGTGCAAAATTTCTCCACCATTATGCGGGACATTAGCGATCGCAAAGCTGCAGAAGCGGCATCTAAGGCTTTCCAAGAAAAACTCACCTTCTTAATTCAGAAAACACCCATTGGCATTATTGAATGGAACACTGAATTTCAAGTGATGAGTTGGAATCCATCTGCCGAGAAGATTTTTGGCTATACCGCAGAGGAAATGCTAGGACAGCACGCCAATCAAATTGTGCCCGAATGTGATCGACCTCATGTTGCCCTAGTTATGCAGGCACTCCTTGAGCAAGAAGGTGGATTTTTCAGCTTGAACCAAAATATTCGCAAAGATCAGACCCTCATCACTTGTGAATGGATTAATACACCGTTGAGAGATACTCAAGACAACGCCATTGGTATCTTCTCCATGATTCAAGATGTCAGCGATCGAATCGCTGCGGAAGCTACCATTCGACAAAAATCCCAAGCCTTAGAACAAACCTTACAGGAATTACAAAATACTCAGTTACAAATGGTTCAAAGTGAGAAAATGGCCTCATTAGGTAACTTGGTAGCAGGAATCGCCCACGAAATTAACAACCCGATCGGTTTTCTGAATGGCAGCATTACCAATGGCAAGGACTATCTCAAAGATTTGCTAGAGCATTTGAATCTTTATCAAACCCACTATCCCAATCCCGCAACGGAAATTCAAGACCATGCGGAAAACATTGATTTGGAATTCCTGCGCCAAGACTTCTTAAAACTCATCAACTCCATGCACGGAGCTACCGATCGCATTAAATCGATCAGTACTAGCCTCCGTACCTTCTCGCGGGCAGACCTGGAACATAAGGTTAGTGCTAACCTGCATGAAGGCATTGATAGTACGATCCTCATTCTTAAATACCGCCTGAAGGCCAACGAGCACCGTCCTGCGATCGAAGTCCTTCAAAACTATGGAGATATTCCTGAGATTCAATGCTTTCCAGGACAAATCAACCAAGTTTTTATGAACATTATTGCTAACGCGATCGACATGTTCGATGAAATGGCACAGAAAACCACCTACAGTGACTTACAACTCAATCCACAACAGATTACGATTCAAACGAAACTAGAAGGACAAAATACTGTAGAAATTCGAATTCAGGACAATGGCAAAGGCATGAATGAAGACGTGAAAGCCAGAATTTTCGACCATTTATTTACCACCAAGGGTGTGGGCCAAGGAACGGGTCTAGGTTTGGCGATAGCGCGGCAAATTGTGGAAGAAAAGCATGGGGGGCTGCTAGCCGTAGAATCTCAGGTAGGGCAAGGATCAACCTTTGTAATTCAGCTGCCTATTGTATAATCCAACTTCTGTATGATCCAACTCCTATATGATCCAACTACCACCCTTCTGCCCTCGATGAATCCCTAGTACACCGGGATAAACCCTATGCACTAGAGATATTCATTGCGACTACTAGCTCATTTTCACTACTAACTCAGCGCAGTTACGATCGCCGAAGCCTCCTCACCATTGATCCGCCACAACGCTCGACTGGCCTCCTGCCGCACGAGGGATAATTCCCCTTTGCACGCTGCAATCAATGCCGGAACCGCTTCCTTCGCCTCTGCCCCGATCGCGCCTAGGGCATAGGCTGCCACCCACCGCACCTGCCAATCCTCATCCTGCAAACAGCGGGTCAGGGCTGGTACCGCAATTTTGGCATTGGATTCAAAACTGGCCAGCACCCAAGCGGCACTACTGCGCACATGGGGCACCTTGGATTCCAACGCACTAATCAATGCAGGAATCGCAACAGTCCCAATTTTTCCAAGCGCCGCGATCGCTTCTCCGGAAATGCGGCGATCGGAATCCCGAATCCGCTCCACCAACGCCGGGATTGCACTGCGAGCTTCAGCACCAATCTGACCTACGGCTCTAATCGCTTCCTGGCGCACTTGCCAATGATCATCCTGGAAGGCTTTGACCAATCCCGGCAACACCGGTTTCGCCGCCCCCCCCAAATCACTCAGTTCGCGAATCGCCCGTAACCGACTGTCTAATAATTCATCCTGCAATCTAGGCGCGAGTCGTGCCAGCCGTTGCTCCACCTGCGCCCGCCGCAACAACTCCGCACTCAAGCCCACACGCCGACCCAATTCATCCAGAATAAACTCTGGGATATCCATATCCACACCACGGGAGAGACAACAATCCCGCAACGCTAAGAGAAATCCTTGGATACTTTCTGGCGCACCGGGCATCGCGTCTGCTTGCAGCAATAAGTCAGCCCATAAATAGGCTTCGTTGCCATACAATTCGACTAAATGTAATGCAGCCAAACATTCCGCTAAGGGATCAAGGGCAAAGCAGATTTGATCCTGGGCTGGGCCAACGGTGTGTAGAATGCGTAAGCGTTTTTCCAAATGTTTGAGCCGAGCTTTGGCCGTTTCACTATCCACCCCTAACTGCGTTTCCAATTCCATCAAAATGGTTTCTCGCCTTGCAGGAGCCGGACGGAAGGATTGCTTTAAGCATTCCCAAGCAATAATTTTGCTGTCTTGGTGAATGGTGGGATTATCCGGTTCATCTTCGTTGTGGTTACGGTTGAGTTCGTTTAAGTAACTCAGCATTAAATCGGGAATATTATCCGGCAGATTTTCTTCCCGATCGTGATCTTTAGTCGAAATCATTTGCTCAGCGTAGAGTTTCGCCAGCAAGACGGTGATATTGCGCTGCCCCACCATTTTGGACAATTGGCTACAGGCATCGAAGTATTCTGAATCCTTAAACAATTCCCGTTTATTACATTGGGTCAGATAGGCTTCTAGGAAAGACGAGAGGCGATTGCCTTCAATCCGCATTGGACGTACGATCGTCTTCGGCACGCCATCCAGCGTTTCCTCTACCCGCGACGTCACAATCAGCGCATTGGCCGGAAAATCAGGATGGCCGGGACGAATCTCCTGCCGCGTCGCCTCACTCAGTTCCGACAGGCGATCGACAATCACTAAAATTCGGCGTTGGCGCAATAACTTTTCAATAAACTCATCGGACAGGGGTTCCGCCGAATCCACCAGCGCCTGCAACTGCCCCCGAATCGCCTCCCGGAAGGGATCCTTATCCTCCGGCACTTTAAAATCTAGTTCCTGTTCCAGCAATACTGGAATCATGCGATGGCGGCAGAGGCGCTGCTCTTTTTGCTCAGCCATGGCCCACTTCGCCATATTGCAAGCCAAACTGGTTTTGCCAATCCCCCCTTCCCCCCAAATCAGCAAGCACTGCCGCCCATCCCAAAAAGTAGAATGCATATCCTGACTAGTCAGTTCTGCGAACGTATTCCCTTGCATGACGACTGGGATGGGAATGTAAACCGCGCGATCGCTGACGGTCGTCTTGTGGGCAAAGGCATCCCGTGCGATCGGCACTTGTTGTTCGACCCAAGCATCCAGAACCCGAGGATGGTAATGAAACCAACCCATGAACATGACAAACCGCAGGGGGACTTTAATCGTATTGCCGAGGGGCGTGGGCAGTTCAAAATCCGTATAGGGTTTGAGCAAATCATTGAGCTTGAGTAGCCACAGCGGACGCACCAGTAAAATGAAGACCCAAAAGGCAGGGGTCGCTAGCACATACAGCCCAATTAGGGCGATCGCGGGATTGTCCTTAGACCAATCCAACGTGCGCTCAAACAGTTGCGAATCTTTAGTGGATTTCAACACGGTGAGCGATCGTTTCACCGCGACGATGACTTCATCATTGAAGCCGTTACTGGGATCCTCCAAAATCGGCAAGGTCTTTTCCAACGACTCCATGGCATCAGTGAGATCTGCGCGGGAAAGCTGCGTTGCCTGATCCTGTAACCCCCCAGCAATTCTGGCCAGCGCTGCCGCCGCACTCAACCGCACGCCCATATTAGTATCTTTGAGCGTCTCGGTCAGGGCGGGCACTGCCAACTGGGATTCATAGCCAATCCGTCCCAAAGCAGCAGCAGCATTTAACCGCACGTCTTTATCTGCATCGGCCAAAACTTTCATCAAGTCGGGGACAGCGGGGGCTGCGGCTTCCCTCATGCGACCTAAGGAGAGAGCCGCAAAGGATCGCAATTCTCGATCGTTGCCCTGCAACAACTTGACCAGCTCTTCCACCGAGCCGCCTGCTTCTTCCCCAATACGGCCTAGGGCGGTAATGGCACTAAGGCGAATGTCCTTATCGGGATCGTGCAACGCTTGGCTGAGGGCAGGTACAGCAGTCTTGGCCTCAGGCCCCAGACGCCCCAAGGCAGTAATGGCACTTTGCCTGACCCCTTCATCATCATCAGCGAGGGCTTCAACCAATTTAGGAACTGCATTCTTAGCGTCACTGCCTAGGCCAGACAGGGCCGCGATCGCATTAGACTTGACCCCTTGACTGGAATCTTCCAACGCCTCAAGCAAGGCCGGTACGGCAGACTTAGCTGCGGATCCCATGCGGCTGAGGGCATTGGCTGCACTAATCCGAACCCCTTCGTTGGGATCCTTCAGAACCACAATCAATTCAGGAATGGATGCCTTAGCTTTTGGGCCAATCTCACCCAAGGTGCGCGCAGCTTGACTCCGAATTTCTGCATTGCGATCGCTGAGAGCTTCGCTGAGGGCCGGAACGGCTAATTCTGCGTCGGAGCCTAGTTCGGAGAGCGTTGCGATCGCCGCTAGGCGATTTTTCAGGGGGGCTTTGCGATTCTCGATCACTTCCAGCAGTGGCTCAATGGCAGCAGAACCCGCTTGTTGCAACATTTGTACGGCTTTGTCCCGCTTAGCCTCATTCGTCAGTTTTTGCACCTCTGCCACCAGTCGGGCACTGGCCCAGGCCGGGGGCGAAGTCACCAGCGCAATGGGCATGATGCACCAGGCACTCAGTTGCATTACCCAGAATAGCGATCGCAGATTGGAAGTAGCCATAGCACCCGCAGGAAAATCAACGTTGTGAGGAAAAAACGTTTAGCAGGGTGCCCTCTAAAAACTGGAGTCCATCCTAATGGCTACCCACAACCAGCATGCCAGGGTCCCCAGACAGAGTAACTCTTGATCGGTGGATCCACTTTCAAGCGTGATTGAACTAGTCGAACTAGGAAGGCATGACGATACGCGGAACAAAAGAACGGTAGTGAGATGTAGATGACGAAGCCTTAGAGAGGCAACCCTGCTTGGCCTAGGATGCCCAATGAGGGAAACCACCGAACAGGCGATCGCAAAATTTTCAAACCCTCGCACAATTACGGGGGCCGCAGTCCATTATTTTCTGCAAGCCGCTATTTTCTCAAGCCACTATTTTCTGCAATCTGCAAGCCGCTATTTTCTGCAAGCCGCCAGCCTCCGCCCCACCCTCAAATCTCTGCATGGATCGGAATTTGAATCACAAACTCAGTACCCACCCCAGGCGTTGAGCAGCATTTGAGATACCCTTTGTGCTTTTCTGTGACAATTTGATAGCTGATGGACATCCCCATGCCAGTCCCCCGGCCCACGGGTTTAGTCGTAAAGAAGGGATCGAAAATACGTTGCTGAATCTCGTTGGGAATGCCGCTGCCTGTATCCGAGATCGCAATTTCTACCCAGTTCGATCGAATCACTGATGTACGGATTGTAATCCGCCCCATGATTGCAAAATTCTGCAGCGGTTTATCTTCGATCGCATCGATCGCATTCGCAATCACATTCATAAAAACCTGATTAAGTTGCCCCGCATAGCATTCCACAGGAGGCAATATCCCGTAGTCCCGTACCACCTCAATTCCTTTACGTTGGCCTTGGGGCTTGAGGCGATGGCTTAAAATCATCAGTGTGCTGTCAATTCCGTCGTGAATATCTACGGTTTTCACATCCGCTTCATCCAACCGCGAAAAGCTGCGGAGGGATTGGACAATTTCGCGAATTCTTTCGGTGCCGGTTCGCATCGACGTTAATAACTTCGGCAAATCATCCCTCAGAAAATCTAAATCATTGTCTATTCTGGTCTCTACGATCGATACTGTGGGATTCGGATATTGTGCTTCATATACAGCCAACACCTCAAGTAAATTCTGCACGTAATGATGGGCATGAATCAGGTTCCCATGGATAAAGTTAACAGGATTATTAATCTCATGGGCAATCCCCGCAACCAGTTGCCCCAAACTTGACATTTTTTCTGCCTGCACCATTTGAGTCTGTGTGCTTTGCAATTCTTGTAGGGTGTGCTCTAGATGAATAGTCTTTTCCTGTAAAGCTTGAGTGCGTTCCTCAACCTTTTGTTCTAAGGTTTGACTATATTTTTCAAGTTGTTGCGTTCGTTCTTGAACTTTCTGTTCTAGCGTTTGATTATAGTCCTCAAGAGCATTCCGGGCATTATGTTGTTCCTGTAGTAATTCCTGTACCCGTTGAAGTAATTGATTAAAAGATTGGGATAACACCCCGACTTCATGGGTATTGTTTGCAGCCGCAGCTTGGAGGGTGAAATCTGCTTTTTCTGTAGCTTGTTGGGCTACGGAGGCCAAGTGATTTAACGGAGCCGCGATCGTTCGGGAAAACTGAACAATTCCAGCCGTCACAGCAATGCTTAGCCCCAGGAAAAACCAGGTAAACATGGAAGCGACTTGATACCCGGCGGCCTGAGTTTGCGTCAGTTTCACCGAGGTCACCGTCACCCAATTGGTATCCGGAATGGTCGTCAGCGCATATTGACGATCGCCCGCAGCCCAATACACTGAATAATGATCTTCAAAGGACAACCGATCGGATAGAACAGCCCCATTTGCTAAATGACGCACCTGTTTAAGCAGTTCCGCTTGGTCAGGAATCTCTTGAGAACTACTAATCCCCTTAGGCCGCACCGTTGCAATGACCGTAGGCTGCGCTCCAATCGCAATCAGTTGAAGCTGCTCAGAACCTAGCAGTTGAAGATTTTGGACATCCTTTTTCAAATATTCCAATTGAGCTGCATCATAGCCTCCCTTCAGAATGCCCGAGAAAACTTTGGTTTGTGGATCATAGATAGCTGTCACGATTTCGATCGTCACCTTTTGGCTGGACTGATCAAATTTAGGAATCCCTATCCAATGTTCTTTGTGCTTGCCGTTCTGCCACCAAGCTTCATCACTTTGCACAAAGTCGCTAGTTGGCTGGCTATAGGCCACATTGAAGCCATTGCGCTCTGTAATAAAAATTTCAGCAAATTGACTACTCTCAGCACTATCTTTTAAGTACTGGTTTAGGGATAGATTCGGCTGGATTAACTTTGTCTGGCGAAATTGGGTTTCAACCTGTGCAATGGGTAACTTGGGAAGATCCATCGCTTCCGTCTGCAAAGCCCCCGATTTTACACTATCCATCACTAAGGGATTCGCCGTAATTGTCTTCAGTAAAGCTAGTTTACTTTCTAAATCTCGATGGGTTAATTCTGAGATTGTACCGGATAGGGATTTGAGTCTGGTCTCCGCTTGTTGGGCTGCCCGCTGGTAGGTCAAGCCCCACACCATCATTCCTGCAAGTCCGATCGGTAGGAGGCTCATGGGTAAAAAGGTGACCAGCAACTTTTTCTGGAGAGACATGGCCGCTGCCTTCTCCCTACCTTCGAAGTGCAAATGCCGAAATTTCATAGGTGATAAAACCAATGCCCCAGGCAAAATATTAACTAGTCAAATTCCACTAAATGGAACATATCTACTCTGGTTAAGTGTTGCATAGAACCAGTTATCCCTAGCCCAACGGTCGATCGATGGACTTGCAACAACGGTGGGGAGACACCTAATAGGGAAGGTAGAGCAAGAAACACCATATATTGCCAGAGTGCCCTGATGGGAGGCAAAACTATCTAAATCTTGATGAATCTCAATATCAGCCCTTCAGTCGGCAGACAGTCACAGGGCCAGTCTTCCCCCATCATCATCCAGCTTTGGTCACAGCTATCCACTATTGCAAAGACAACTGTTGTAAAGACAACTGTTGTAAAGACAACTGTTGCAAAAACAAAAGAAGTGCCACCCGAAAACAAGTGACACCACCCAATATCATTTGATTGTGAAATGACTGATCGCGCCTCAATAGGCAGTAATAGAAGAAATCACTAAATGAAACTGTCCGGGAGTAAATTTTGGATTGAGTTGGCCGTCATATTCAAATTTACTCAGCATCAATTGCAACGATCGAATTTGACTCGGGTCGATCGGGGCTGTATTTTGCAGCGTCTTAGCCCGAAATACCGGAATCATTTCTGCAAAGGGAATGCGGATTGTCATCCATTCGTTGGGCTGGGTATCAAAAGCATAGGCATAGGCGATCGTGTCCCAGCCCATATCACTACGGGCAAGGAATTTGTAACGATTGCCATCACCCTTTAACCGCAGTTCTAGCCCTTGATAATTAGCCAAATTCAACGGAGCCTCAAAGTTGCGCGTGCGCACCGAAGCAAACCCACCGGAATTGGCTGTGGAAACATTGCCCGTAAACAGCGCTCCCTCGATCGTCCGAATCAACGAACTAGCGCTGACACCCCCCATCACCACATCATCCACCGGGCCCCAAGTTTGCGGCAGATTGTCGATCGTCGTGAAATCAAACACCACAGCCTGCCCGGAGGTCACGCGGGTCACTTGCGGTTGGGGAACGGGTAAATTGGGTTGAAACATTTTTTGCATCCAACTGACGATCGGAATGACTTCAAAGTAATCCAGCGTCTTGACCAAGCGACCTAAATTTTCCAAGGGATTGGGTTGAGACATCGGGGTTACTCAGCAAACTGAGCGTAATGAACGGTTACACGGAGCCAGTAGATCCTATTCTAAGGATTTATCCCTTCCCCTGCCGCGAGCTATTGGCTGGATCATGCCTGTGGATCATCCTTCGCTTCCCAACAACCGAGTTCGATCGATTTAGGGGAGAATTTCAGGAACCGTCGTCAGTTTTGTTACTTTTTTTCATAAAGATTCGTAAACTAAGAATCAGTCTATAAATTTATACTTTTTATCTGATTATCTTTGTCTGATGACCTTGGTCCATTTCTTGAAGTCCATTTATCTAAGTCCATCCGTTGAGTACATCTATGGAGAAAGCTATGGGACGAATTGCGATCGCAGAGCGGGCTTGTCTATTGGGTCACTGTTTGTCCCTCGCCTTTGGGTTAGCGGGCTTGCTCCTCGTGCTGCCTAATCCCGAATTTATTGCCCTCTTACCCGCCTTTGGACAACGAGCCTTTGCCTACAGCATGGCGGGCGGAGGCGTGGTTTACATTGTGCTAGGGGCGATCGCCGTTTCCCTCTATGCCTATCGGGTACTGGGGTATCAGCGCTGGCTCACCTTCATGATTCCTGCGGTGGGGTTGTCCCTTTGTAGCGAACTGCTGGGCACTAGTACAGGGTTTCCCTTCGGAGCCTATAGCTATCTGGATGGATTGGGCTACAAAATTGCGGGCTTAGTCCCCTTCACCATTCCATTGTCTTGGTTTTACGTCGGGCTGTCCTGCTATGTCATCGCGAGATCGGGCCTGGAACAACTGAAACTTCCCACCTGGGCTAGAATCATCGGCAGCATTATCATTGGCGCTGGCCTCCTGACCGCCTGGGACTTTGTGCTCGATCCCGCCATGAGCCAAACCCCCTATCCCTTCTGGCAATTCCAAGATGTCGGTGAATTTTTCGGGATGCCCTATCGCAACATTACCGGATGGCTAGGAACCGGAATTGTCTTCATGACTGCCGCCTCTTTGTTTTGGGGCAAGGGCACGATCGGTCTACGTCGCGATCAATTGAATACCCCCTTGGCCATTTACCTGATCAATTTTGCCTTTGGGGCCTTGATTACGTTGGCGCAACTGGATCAACGGTTCTGGGTCATGATGGCCATTTCGGTCATTTTTGGCGTCGTCCCCGCGATCGTTCTCTGGCGCAAGGTTCCGGTTGAGACGCCCACCGTTGCTCCGGATCCCACTGAACCTGTGGCTAAATCGATCGCCGCTAGCTAATTTTCGTCCGCCCTTTCCGTTACGGTTTTGCCTGTGTTAGATGCCACCTTTGCCCTGATTCTGTTACTGCAACTGCCCGCGATCGCGATTTTGCTCTCCCGGTTGCTGCGCGGGCCTTTCCGCCATCCTCCCCTGCAACCCCGATCGGCAGATCCCAGCCAAATTGGCAAAGTCAGCGTCGTGGTTCCCACCCTGAACGAGGCGGCAAGGCTGCAACCCTGTTTGGATGGATTGACCCGCCAAGGGCCGGAAGTGCGGGAAGTCGTGGTCGTGGATAGCCGATCGACGGATGGCACCCCCGATCTGGTCAAAGCCGCATCCATGAACGATCCCCGCGTTCAACTAATGCAGGACGATCCCCTACCCAACGGCTGGGTGGGACGCCCCTGGGCACTGCACAGCGGATTTCTCGCTAGTTCCGAGCAGAGTGAATGGATTTTGGGGGTGGATGCCGATACCCAACCCCAACCCGGCCTAGTCGCCAGCTTACTCGCCACTGCGGAAGCGGAAGGCTATGACCTGATTTCCCTATCCCCTCGGTTCATCTTGAAATCCGCTGGGGAACTGTGGCTACAACCCGCCCTGCTGATGACCTTGGTCTACCGCTTTGGGGCAGCGGGAGAAACAGGTAACCAGGCCGATCGGGTCATGGCCAATGGCCAATGCTTCCTCTGTCGTCGATCGCTGCTGGCGGATCTGGGCGGTTACAGTAGCGCTCGCCAATCCTTTTGTGATGATGTGACACTGGCGCGAAATGCAGCAGCCTTGGGGGCCAAGGTGGGATTTTTAGATGGGGCCAAGGTGCTGAAAGTACGGATGTATGAAGGCTGGCGGGAAACCTGGGAAGAATGGGGCCGATCGTTGGATCTCAAAGATGCCGCTTCCCCAGAGCAAGTTTGGGGTGATCTCTGGTTTCTCACCATGACCCAGGGACTCCCGATCTCACTACTTCTATTCAGTGCAATTTGCTATTTCGCGGGCAATACCTCGTTACCTGTGCTTGGCAGCTTGGTTGGCAATAGCATTTTAGTGCTCATGCGATTTGCCCTAGGATTCGCGATCGCGCCGTCCTACGATTTCAGTCAAGCCCAGGGGAAACTTTGGTTTTGGCTATCCCCCTTAGCGGATCCCTTAGCTGTCTGGCGAATTTGGCTGTCCTCTAGCCGCACACCAACCCAGTGGCGGGGCAGGATTTACAGCGCTGGCTGAATTTGTAGTGGTCAAGACAGGTTCGATCGGTAATTGGGCGATCGAACCCTTATCAATGCCAAATCAATGACAAAAGTTGCGGTTATGTTTCAGTTTGTTGCAACCCTTGGTGAGTTCCGTAGCAACCTTTCCCTCCCATAGTAAAGTGGGAATCAATAAAGCTGTATGAGTTTAGCTTTGATAAAAAGAGGGAAAAACACTCATGGTTCAGCGTGGTTCAAAAGTTCGCATCCTGCGTCCAGAATCCTATTGGTACAATGATATTGGTACCGTGGCATCCATTGACCAAAGCGGCATTAAGTACAACGTAGTGGTGCGCTTTGACAAAGTGAATTATACCGGCTTCAGCGGTAGTGCCAGTGGCGTCAACACCAACAACTTTGCGGTGAGCGAATTGGTGGAAGTTGAAGCTCCTCCCGCTAAGGCTAAGAAAGAGGGCTAAGGTTTATTCTCTTAGAGATTGTGTTTGAGGTTTACTCAAGCCAACTCTTGGAAGATATTTCAGCAGTCACAAGCCATCTGGAGTAGATCAATTGATCTACTCCATTTTTGTATTCATGGGCTAGGATGATGAACTCAGTATCCAGATCTCTCACTAACCGCACCAATACATTAGTTATGCAGCTTGAGTTATGCAGCTTTCCATTGTTGGTTACAGCAGTATATTGAGAGGTAGAGATTCGAGCAGAAGATTGTAGTCATGCAAAGTGCTGAGTACGAAACGCAATACAAACAAACTGTGATTGATTTCTTTAACGGCAGAACAAGCTATGACAATGACTACACAATTCGCCGTTCCCTTCCAATTCTCGATTTGATTCCGTTTCAACCTGGACAACGGGTGCTAGATATTGCAACAGGTACAGGAATTATCGCGATCGCGGCGGCGCAGGCAGTAGGCAGGGAAGGTCAAGTCATCGGAGTCGATTTTTCTAGCGGAATGCTCAGTCAAGCCCAGCGAAAAATTCAAGAATTAGGTTTGCAAAACGTGCAGCTAATTGAGGCAGATGCCGAGACTATCGATTTTGAGGATGAAAGCTTTGATGTAATTCTTTGTTCGTCAGCTATTGTCTACTTTAAGGACATTCAGACAACATTACAAAACTGGTATCGTTGGCTCAAAGGTGGCGGTATTATTGGCTTTTCATCTTGCTCGAATCAGTCGTGTGAAGCACCCCTTATCATTGAAGTTGCTGCTAGGCATGGAGTCACTGTACCCAATATCAACGAGCCAACCGGAACCCCGGAACGATGCCAACAGTTATTAGAAGATGTTGGATGTAAAGATATCAAAGTAAAATCCGAGCAAATGGGATTCTATAAATCTGTTGAGCAAGCTAGACAGTGGAATGGAGGCTGGTTTCATCCGACTGAGAATCCACTTTCGGCCTTGACATTTGAGCAGTTGAATATCTTGATAGCGAGTTATGTTGAGGATATTGAGGCACAAGCAACTGAGCGAGGTGTTTGGTATGAGAACATGACTTTTTTTTCCGTGGGTTACAAGAGACGCCATTGCGCTGCCCAGTTGCTTTGTGAGGACAACGATCGTGCCTGAGTTGCCTGAAGTGGAAACCGTGCGTCGGGGATTGAATGAGACGACCCTGAACCAGATCCTGACTGGCGCTGAGGTGTTGTTGCCTCGCACGATCGCCTATCCGGATCCCACAGATTTTCCCCACAAATTAGTCAATTGCACGATTACCCAGTGGCAGCGCCGGGGTAAATATTTACTGGCAGAATTAGGAGAGGCCGGCTGCCAGGGCTATTTAGGTGTGCATTTGCGCATGACGGGACAATTGCTCTGGGTACCATCCGATCGGCCCGTAGAAAAACATACCCGAGTTCGCTTCTTTTTCCAGAACGATCGGGAATTGCGATTCATCGATACACGCACCTTTGGACAAATTTGGTGGGTGCCGCCCGATCGCTTGCCCCAAGATATCGTGCACGGCTTGCAAAATCTGGGGCCAGAACCCTTTGATGCCGCCTTTTCCACCGATTATTTAGCTGATTGGTGCCGCGATCGCAAACGTCCCATTAAAAATGCCTTACTCGATCAAACGTTAGTCGCTGGGGTGGGCAACATTTACGCCGATGAATCATTGTTTTTAAGCAATCTGCATCCGACGACCCATTGCGCTGATCTGCAACCCCAGCAACTAGACACGTTACGTCGCCATGTCATTCAAGTCCTAGAAGACAGCATCGCTGCCAAGGGTACCACCCTACGGGATTATCGCACCGTGGAAGGGGTGAATGGTAACTATGGTGGACAAGCGTGGGTGTATGGCCGAGATGGGGAAGCTTGTCGGGTTTGCGGAACGACGATCGAACGAATTAAGCTAGCGGGTCGATCGGCCCACTATTGCCCCCGCTGCCAGCCCGGTCAGCCCAGCGATCGCCGCTCAGCCACCCAACTATCTGATCCCAAAACTACAGGTAAAAAAACACGCAAAACTACAGCTAGCAACACATTAAAAACAACTCGCTCATCACCTCACATACAGCATTAATGCAAATCTTCCATGCAAACACGTCAATACAGTTAGGTTAACATAGGTGCTTTATCACAGAAGCACATTCAAATACAGGTACATTATCAACCAGTGCATCAAAACAGCAATTGCACCAAATCACCTCGCACCCATCCCTGACGGTGGGATTGCCCCAAATATTGAACGTGATACCAGGTGTATTGACTCGTTCGATCGGTCGTCATTTCATTAACAAACACTTTATCGCCATGGAGGCCAGCAAATAGCGCATTGTAGCGAGTGTCTGGCCCCGATCGGACATTCAACCGTTCTCCAGGCAAGCCTGCATCCAAAATCGCTAGGGATGGGAAAAATTCGCCACCTACCCCTGGAAATTGCAGAAAATCCTCCCGAATCCAACCCCGATCGTCGGGATTAATTCGCACCATGTACCAGATGTATCCCTGTTGGCCACGTTGCCCATCCATAATTTCCAACTTTTGCCCCAAGGTTGCATAGGTCAACGCTTCCGAATGGGTCGTTGGCTGCGATCGCACATTCACAATATTTCCCGGCTGCACATTCACCACATAGGCCGGTCTTGCCAACGCGGCCACCGCCGACAAGAGAACCACACTAACCGTCGTAACACCCGCTTGGATTAAGCTTAAAAGTTTCATAGAAGCATCCCTCACAAGTCACAATAGCGGCGTACAGTTGCTCCCACTGATTAGGAAATTGAGCCGTGCAAGATCGATCCTCCTAGGATAGGGATTCCTTAATTTTAATTCCGGAAATAATTAGTGTTCCTTATCCTATTCCCTTCGATCGTGACTCAGGTTTCTAGAAAATGGTTGCGAGGTTTTACATTTCTTTCCATTCAGGCGACCCGACTCCCCGTCAAGTGCTCCTCAGGGATACAGTTCATCGTCTATCCTAGAAAACTGTTGAACAAGCACTGAACCTATGGCAGGACATAGTAATGGCAGGACATAGTAAGTGGGCTAACATTAAACGACAAAAAGCCCGAGTGGATGCAAAACGTGCCAATGTCTTTACTAAAATCTCGCGGGAAATTATTGTTGCCGCCCGTGCCGGAGCCGATCCCGCAGGAAATTTTCAATTGCGCACCGCGATCGACAAAGCCAAGGCAGCCGGGATTCCCAATGACAATATTGATCGAGCGATCGCGAAGGGCTCCGGCACCTTGGAAGCCGATGGAAATGCATTGGAAGCCATTCGCTATGAAGGCTACGGGCCTGGGGGGGTAGCAATTTTAATCGAAGCCCTGACCGACAACCGCAACCGAACCGCCGCCGATTTGCGAGCGGCCTTCAGCAAAAACGGGGGCAACCTGGGGGAAACGGGCTGCGTGGGCTGGATGTTTGAACAAAAAGGCGTGGTTTCGCTCACTTTTGATCTCACCCCGATCGGACGAGGCCGCAACCGCATTCCTGCCACCCTGGACGAAGAAGCCCTACTGGAGGCTTGTCTAGAAGCGGGGGCAGACACCTATGAGTTAAGCGACCTGTCGGAATCCGAGGACATGGAGATCGGGAAACTCGCGGAAGTCTTCACGGATATTACCAATCTAGAAAATCTCAGTCAGACGTTGCAAAAGCAGGGCTATATCGTCTCCCAGGCAGAATTCCGCTGGATCCCAACCACAACCATGGAATTGGAGGATGCCGATCAAACCCGATCGCTCTTGAAACTCATTGATGCCTTAGAAGACTTAGATGATGTGCAAACGGTAACCGCTAATTTTGAAATTAGTGATGAGTTAATGGCCATGAGTTTGGCATAACTCACCTAGTAACATCTTCCGTTGCATATCCCCGTTCAAAATGCTTTTTTGGTGCCACCGGGGCCAATACGGGAAAAACTTCGGGTCAACTGGAAAGCCCCGCCCAGCTAGCCCGAAGTCTTGTGCTCTATACCCCTCTACATTAAGCTTTCACCCGGCTACCTTGCTTCATCCAAGTCGGTGATTTAACATCATCCGATCGATTCATCCTACTGGGTGACATGTGATCTTTGTCACATATCCACTAGTAACCATAACTGATTGTAGGCCCAAGTGCACAGCAACTTTTAATCAATACAGTCCAGGATTAACGTAGCTATCCATTTATGATTGCTAGTTGTATTAACACAGACAAAGGAGTTTCTACGGTCTAGATGATTCATTGGGTTAGCCCAACGAGATCGCTTTTTCGGGCGCGGGTTCCTGATCCAAGTCGTAGGATTCCAACCGTCCGTCTTCCATGTGGATCAAGCGATCGGCCACATCCAAAATCCGGTTATCGTGGGTCACTAGTACGACAGCAGATCCCCGCTCCTTGGCCAAATTACGCATAATTTCCACCACATCCCGTCCAGATTTTTTATCCAGCGCTGCAGTGGGTTCATCGGCTAGGACTAACTTCGGGTTGGAGACTAACGCCCGCGCGATCGCCACCCGTTGCTTTTGTCCGCCGGATAATTCATCGGGATAGTAATTCATTCGTTCCTGCAATCCCACCGCTTCCAACATGCCTTCGGCCATCTCCTTAGCTTCGGTAGGCGTAATTTGGTCGTGGAGTTCCAACGACATCATCACATTCTGTTTAGCCGTCAGGGAATTGAGCAAATTATGGGCCTGGAAGATATAGCCCACATTTCGCCGCAGTGACACCAATTGAACCTCCGATGCATTCCGCAACTCCTGACCTAGCACCTTCATACTGCCTTCCTGGGTCGATCGCAGGGCACCAATCAGCGTCAAAAGCGTAGTTTTCCCTGAACCCGATGGCCCCGTCATAATCACCACTTCCCCCGGATCAACCGTTGTCGTTACTTCAAAGAGAATCTGTTTACGAAGATTTCCCTTACCAAAGTAATGATTCACTTTGTCGATCGCGATAATAGGCTCAGTCATGGAATTCAATCCGGTTTAGAAAACAGCAAGAAAAAATTGCAAGCCAATATCCAGAGGGTGTAGAAGATCTGAACAATTCTGAACAATAACGTCTGAAACAAAGGTCTAAAGAAAGTATTTAAACAAGGGGTCTGAATAAAGTGTCTGAATAAATCGACTAGCATCCCTCGCCTAAGACAAACCACCGATCAAGAGATATGTTCAATTTTAAGCAAGTTTGTCTAAAATTGCCTGGATACTATCATAGATAAACGCCAATTCCCCATCAGTGATGCAGTAGGGCGGTAGGAGATACAGCACATTACCCAAGGGCCGCAGGAGGAGATGGTGCTCGATCGCCAACTGCCGCACCGCAACCGAAACCGAATTGAGATATCCCTCGGGCACGGTGGTAATGTCCATGGCAGCGATCGTGCCTGTCACCCGCAACCGTTGGACTTTGGGATGGTCTTGCAGGACTTGGAGATGCGCCAAATGCTGGGCTTCCATCGCGGCAAATCTGGGTTCATACTGTGGCAACAGATCCAACCCCGCGATCG
Organism: Alkalinema pantanalense CENA528; assembly: GCF_050753345.1. NCBI lineage: Bacteria > Bacillati > Cyanobacteriota > Cyanophyceae > Leptolyngbyales > Leptolyngbyaceae > Alkalinema > Alkalinema pantanalense. The sequence continues at coordinate 69,025 of NZ_JBLZFX010000002.1, forward strand.
CGGCGGCACAACCTAACGGATTCCCCGCATAGCTGTGGCCATGGTACAGCGTCTTACTGAGATCTTCGCTGTAAAAGGCTTCGTAAATTGCCTCTGTGCAAACCGTAGCGGAAAACGGCAAAAAGCCCCCTGTAATCCCTTTAGATAAACAAATAATATCGGGACTAATTCCCACCCTTTCGCAGGCGAATTTTGTGCCTAGACGCCCAAACCCCGTCATGACCTCATCGAAGATCAGTAGCACACCCCATTCCTGTAAACATTGCTGTACCTGCTGCAAAAACTGAGGCCGCCCCATGCGCATTCCGTAGGCTCCCTGCACTAACGGCTCCACAATTACCCCAGCATAGAGATCGGGGTTCTGCTGGAGTTTTTCCTGTAGAATTGCCAAGGCTGCGGCTTCCTTGGTTTCAATCGCCGTATCTCCCAAAAACGTATCGGGAAAGGGAATAAACTCCACGTCAAACAGCATTGGCGCAAAGGCATCGGAATAGGTCGATCGAGCACAGACCGCCATCGCCCCAAAGGTATCCCCGTGGTAAGCACCTTCAAAGGCGATAAACGTACGGCGTTGCTGTTTTTGATTCAGCCAATACTGATAGGCCATTTTCAGCGCTACTTCCACCGCCGTAGAACCATTGTCGGAATAAAACACTCGCGTCAAGGGTTCTGGCAACAGCGTAGTCAACCGTTCCGCTAAGGTTTCCGCTGGCTGGTGGGTAAAGCCCGAGAAAATCACTTGTTCCAAGGTACGAGCTTGGTTGTAGATCGCTTCTGCAATGTGGGAATGGGCATGGCCATACAAGTTAACCCACCAACTGGAAATGCAATCTAAAATCCGTTGGCCACCCTCTAGCTCCAGCCAAGCCCCTTGGCCCGCAACAACCTTAAGTGGATCGGGAGCTGTTTTTGCCTGGGTGTAGGGATACCACAGATTAGGGTGAGCCATGGGTTACAAACAAGGATGATGGATTAAGAACAATCGCAATTATTAGAAACGGACTAACCACTCAATAAGATCGGCAATAAGATCGGCTAGAAAGCAGCGATCGCTTAGAAAATATCAGCCGGATCAGCATCTTGCACTTTGCGCACTGCAATAACGCCAGAAATTAAGCACATAATCACCGCAAGGCAAAATACAAAAACACCACGATTGGTGGTCATACCAACGGGTAATGCGGTGGCATTTCTGGTCAAAACGTACATACCGCTGCTAAGTAGATAACCGGGAATGAAGCCCATAACTGCCAAAATCATTGCTTCTTGAAACACAACTTTCAGCAAATAGCGGTTTTTGTAGCCCATTGCTTTTAACGTTGCATATTCTGCTAAGTGATCCGTTACATCAGTGTAGAGGATCTGATACACAATCACGATCCCTACAATGAATCCGATCGCGACACCCAAACCAAAAATGAAGCCGATCGCAGTCCCTTCTTGCCAATATTTCAGTTCAACATTGATGAAGCCTTTCTTTGACAGAACTCGCACATCCCCAATGATAAAATCTTCCCGCGCCTGTTCTGGGGTTAATTTAGGGTTCACTCTTAAAGAACCCGGCATCGTGGCTTTCAGCGTATCTAGCGTCTTGAGAACATCCGTTCCCGGTTCCAACTGAATAATCCCAACATTGATATCACCCTTTTCCCGTTGATCAAAAATTCGACGGAAATTATCATCACTGGTGATCACGTTACCATCGGCACCAAAGGACGCACCAAGTTCAACCAAACCAGCAATCTTCACTTGCTTATTAGAAATCTCAGTGCGAATCAGTTCACCTTTCGCTTGATATTCAGGAAATTTTTGCGCGATCGGTCCAAACTCTTCCCGTGACTTACTATCAAACAGCAACCGATCTTCTAAGCGAATTTCATTACGAGCCTGTACCGTAAATCCTGGGATCTCCAGCACATCATCACTAGGATTAACCCCGGTCACCATCAACTGACGCGTCTGAGATTTCGGCAAGCCTTCCCAAAATGGATTCTTCCAAGTCCCAAAGCCAATATACATGGGACTCACATTTTTGATTCCAGGAACTCCATAGGTTTGATACAGTCGGCGTTCTGGAAAATTTTCCATTGCAATCAATGCAGTGGATTGGGAACTGATGATAAAAATGTCCCCTTTCAAGTTTTTGTGAAAGGTGATTGCACTTTCAAATAACGCATCCTGGAATCCCAGTTGCAGAAACATCAAAATAACCGCAAAACTGATACCCGCGATCGCGACCAAAAGACGGATCGTTTCACGTTTCAACTGAAGCCAGGCAAGGGGAATTGCAAACATACGGGGAAACTATTAGTAAACTCACTGATCAATTCGCTGACAAACAGACTGACTGACAAACAGACTGACAAATAATGCTAGCAAGCACACAGGAAAACTCACTGATGAGTACACTCTGAACCAACTAGGGATTGTCTAAGAAACAATATCCCCGATCCACGCACCGACCCATCGACCCATCCACCCCCAGACCCATCCACTTGGGATTTGATTGATACGCTCTTCCCTGAGTACATTTGTTGATCCAGCGATCGGTAAGCGGACTCGTCAAACCGTTAGCCAATCCACTCGCAAAGCAACTAGCAAACTAATTGATAAACCGATTGGTAAGTCTATGAGTCAACTAATTTAGGCAATTGCCCAGCAGACGTGACTAGGGATTAATTGCAACTTTGACTTGAAGATTGGTTAACCCTGCCACCGGCTTACTGTCATCTAGCCGAATTTTGACTTCCACAATCCGAGAATCCTGTTTTTCCGCAGGATCGGCACTAGTCACCGCATTTTGACGAACTTGTCGGCCAATTTCCGTCACAGTACCACTAATCTCGCCCTGAAACGCATCACTCTTAACCCTAGCTTTGTTCCCTAAGGCCACCTTGCCAATGTAATTTTCATCGACCTCCGCTACCACAAACATTTGATCCGTGCGACCCACTTCCATGATGCCGCTGGTGCCAACCGTTTCTCCGTCCTTGGCATGCACAACCAAAACCTGACCATCAATGCGCGACTTCACCACCGCCGTTTCCAGTTCCACCTTGGCTTTTTCAAAATTGGTTCTGGCCACCAAGACTTGTGCTTCTGCTTGCTTAAGATCCGTTGGGCGAACCTCCGCCACACTACTGAGCCGCTGATCTTCCTTGGCGATCGCCAGATTGGCCCGAGCAATTGCCTGCTGCCGCTGCTGCACGGTTTGTTCCGCTTGGCCCACGGCCTTCTGGGCTTGGTCAAACTGTCGCTTGGTTGTAATGTAATTCAGTTCGCGACTTTTTAACTCCGCTTCAGAAATAGCTTCTTCCTTACGCAATTGGCTGTAGCGTTCGTAATCCCACTCCGCTTTTTTAAACTCTGCCTCCCATTTATTTGCTTCAAAAATCGCCTTTTGTCGCTCGAGCTCTGCGGTGCTCAAATCCGCCCGCGATCGCTCCAAATCCGTCCCTGCCTGCAACACTTCCGCCCGCTGCGCTCTAATGTCGCCCTGTTTCGCCCCGGCCCGAACCTGATCCAGACGGGTTTGCGCTTCAATCAACTGGGCTTCAGCTTGCCGAGCAGCGGCCACGAGGGACGGGTAATTATCCATCACCGCCAAAGGCTGCCCCGCTTTGACCTTATCCCCTTCCTTCACCAAGAGTTTCTCGATCCGGGAGCTAAAGCCCGTCGCAGGGGCAGCCACTTTATAAATTTCTCCAGCGGGCTCTAGACGCCCCAACGCTCCGATCGCATCTTTATTCTCTTCCGCCTTTGCTGCGTTGGTCGTTTCCGCCGGGGTGGGTTGATTGGGCTTCATCAAAACGATGGAAGTGCCGATGCCCGCGATCGCCACTGCAACCGCTGAAACAATCAGAACTAGCCTTGCACCAGAAGGGTTCATCAATGGATTGGGATTCAACGCTTAAACTCCTTGAAAAAACACAGCAGATGCATAGGCAGAGGAGGAAAGCAACCACAAGTCAGACTTAATCCTAGCGCCGATCCAGGAAGAAATACTATTCTCGGGCAAGTTAGCAACCGATCTACACGATAGAACAAGCAATTCGTCAGTCACACTTTAATTCTGAAAAATTACACTTCAATTCTAAAAATAATAACGAATTATGAAGGATTCTAGGCAGTCAATTAAGTCGGCCTATCTACATCCGATCCAGCAACCGACTCTGCCACCGCTACCGCCAATCTCGCGATCGCTGACCATCGACCGCTCCCTGATGCCCCCAGTAAAGTTTGCTGCGTTGCACCCGAATTCAAAAGGTATCTGCTACCATGCAAACAGCCCCCTAAGTTGAACTGGATATGGCTACGCTCTGTAATATATCCTCAACTTGGTGGGACAATTAGAGCGTGTGACTGAAAGCAGCGCTAAGCAGTTATCAACCGCAAGTTAAACTTTTGGCGCTAGGATCCTAGTCCGACCGTCCTGACTGGAGAGAGAACAAACATGGCATTTGAACAACCCCCTCTGCCCTTTGCAGCGGATGCCCTAGAAGCATCTGGGATGAAGGCTGAAACCTTTGAGTATCACTATGGGAAACACCACAAAGCCTATGTGGATAATCTGAATAAGTTGATCGAAGGTAAGGCGGAATACGAAGGGAAATCCCTCGAAGATATCATTCGCATGACGGCGGGTGATGCAGATAAGGCTGGCATCTTCAACAACGCAGCCCAAGTGTGGAACCACACCTTCTTCTGGAATAGCCTCAAAGCAGGTGGCGGTGGTGCACCTACCGGTGACTTGGCCGCAAAAATTGATGCAGCTTTCGGCAGTTATGACAACTTCAAAACTGAATTCGCCAATGCAGCAGCCACCCAATTCGGCAGCGGCTGGGCTTGGCTGGTTGAAGACGCTGGCACCCTCAAAATCACCAAAACAGCCAATGCAGACAACCCGCTGACCAAGGGTCAAAAGCCCCTGCTAACCTTGGACGTGTGGGAACATGCTTATTACATTGACTTCCGTAATGCCCGTCCTGGCTATATTGCCAACTTCTTGGACAAGCTGGTGAATTGGGACTTTGTAGCCGCCAACTTGGCTGCTTAGTCAGACCCTAGTGGATCCCTATCCCATTGCATTGCTATCTACCTTTCGCCGTTGATGGGTAGATCGGCGCTCAATTAACCTTTCCTAGCAGTTGCGATCGTAGGGAATCTTCCAAACTCGATCGCAACTGTTTTGTGCATCACTCACCTTTTGTGGTCCAGTACGCTATGAATAGTCATGACTTCGCAAAATATCTGGAATCCACCAACGGAATCACTAAGCCTTGGCTATTGGTGCAACTGCGCCTCGTCAAACTTCAGGAACAACGGGACGCAATGACGCCGGAAGAGTATGAGGAGACTTTAGCCGACATTCACCAAGACTTGATGAATCTGGGAGAATGGTGGGTTGGACGGGAGCACGAGGTCTTCGGCCAAGGACTGTAGGTTTATGATGCGACGGCGGCGAAAAACACCCATTGAAATTGATCTAACGGATCCACAATACTACTTCAATCGCGAATTAAGTTGGATTGAATTCAATAGTCGCGTGCTCCATGAAGCGTTTGATCCCAGAACCCCTTTGCTGGAACGGCTCAAGTTTCTCGCCATTTTTAGCTCGAACCTCGATGAATATTTCATGGTGCGCGTCGCCGCCCTTAAGCAACAGATCGAGGCGGAGGTGCGCAAGCTGAGTGCCGATGGGAAAACACCCCAGGAACAACTTGGCCTGATTCGCAAACGGCTTCATCCGTTAGTCACCAAGCAACATCGCCATTTTGAGCAAGCTCTGCGTCCCCAATTGGCAGGCCATGGCATTTTCCTGTTGGATTATATGGATCTCAATCAGGAGCAACGGGCTTATCTAAAAAACTATTTTGATGAGCAGGTTTTTCCCGTTCTGACCCCGCTAGCGATCGACCCGAGCCATCCTTTTCCCTACATTTCTAATCTCAGTTTGAACCTGGCCGTGGTGATTAAAGATAGTGAAACTGGGGAAGAACTCTACGCTCGTGTAAAAGCCCCCAAAGTTTTACCTCGCTTCATTCAACTGCCGATCGAAACCAATGGGCCAACTGGAACCAAAACCAAACCCACAGTGTGGGCCGGAGTGCCACTAGAACAGGTGATTGCCCACAATTTGGAAAACCTCTTTCCAGGCATGCAAATCCAGGAATACTATCCCTTCCGGGTCACGCGCAACGCCGATCTAGAAGTGGAAGAAGATGAAGCTGACGACCTGATGCTCGCGATCGAACAGGAACTGCGCAAGCGGCGGGTCAGCGGATCGGTGGTTCGGTTAGAAACGCCTTCAGCTATGCCCAATGCCCTGCGATCGCTGCTCATGGAAGAAATGGACGTGGTGCCAGAAGACGTCTATGAAATTGACGGGTTACTGAGTCTGCGGGACTTAATGAACTTTCTGTCACTGCCCGTACCAGATTTAAAAGATGCCCCATGGAAATCCGTAGTTCATCCTCGCTTGCGCCGAGTCGTAGAAAGTGATGTCACTGATCCGTCCAGCAGTAAAGAAGAAGACTTTTTCGCAGTTGTGCGTAAACAGGATCTGCTAGTACATCACCCCTATCATTCCTTTACTTGCAGCGTACAGCGATTTATTGAAGAAGCCGCCCACGATCCCGATGTACTTGCGATTAAAATGACCCTCTACCGCACTTCGGGTGATTCTCCCATCATTCAAGCGCTGATTACAGCCGCAGAAAATGGTAAACAGGTCGCCGTCCTGGTCGAACTCAAAGCGCGATTTGACGAGGAGAACAATATTCTTTGGGCCAAGAAGTTAGAAAGTTCTGGTGTCCACGTTGTTTATGGACTGGTAGGGCTAAAAACCCATACTAAGTTGGTCTTAGTAGTGCGCCGGGAAGCGGGCAAAATCCGCCGCTACGCCCACGTCGGCACGGGGAATTACAATCCTAAAACCGCCAGTCTGTATACAGATTTGGGCCTTTTTAGCTGCCGAGAGGACATTGGCGCAGATTTGACGGATTTGTTTAATTACCTGACGGGCTATTCTCGCCAAAGGGATTACCGCAAGCTGGTGGTTGCTCCAGTGAATTTGCGCGATCACATTTTGACCTTGATTCAGCGCGAAATTGACCATCAACGGGCCGGCAATCAGGGCCGCATCGTCGCCAAAATGAACGCCCTCGTCGATCCCCGCATCATTCGGGCCCTGTACGAAGCCTCCCAAGCAGGCGTCAGCATCGATTTGATTATTCGGGGGATTTGCTGCTTGAAACCAGGCATAGCGGGGGTCAGCGAAAACATACGGGTTATCAGCATCATTGGACGATTCCTAGAGCATTCCCGAATTTTCTATTTTCGGAACAACGGCGAAGAAGAAATTTTGATCGGCAGTGCAGATTGGATGCCCCGCAACCTCGATCGGCGGGTGGAAGCAGTGGTTCCAGTGGAAGATCCGGAGTTAATCTTGGATTTGCAGGAAATGCTGGGGGTCATGTTGGCGGACAATCGGCAAGCTTGGGAGTTGCAATCTGACGGACGCTATGTCCAGCGTCGGCCCAGTAACGGCAGTCATGAACAGCCCTCCCAAAAACTGTTTTGTGAAATGGCGCAACAAGCAAATTCCTAGCCAACAGATTGCCTAGCCCCAACCAAGCCCCTAGGCCCAACTAAGTCCTGAGCCGCAAACCAGCCCCAACCAGGAGATAACCCTGGCGGATAAATCACTAGACCAATCCTGGGCTGGAGAGGCATGAATTAGACACCAAGATTTTAACAGCACCAAACGGCTACCCATTGAGCAATAATCCTTGCTCCATCTGGCTTTGGCCACCATCAGCCAACGAGGATGTGGCCAATAAACTTGAATTTTTCTGAACTCTGGTGTTGACAAATCCAGAAAAACGCTATATCTAGTGTCGTAGTTCCTTTGTGGTGCGGCTACGGGTTTCTAAAAGCAGCGATCGTTGCTTGAGTAGCAGAATGAGCCCTGATCTACTGCTCAGCGGCACTGGCTGAAAGGCTCCGTCTTGGCAGATTAATGTTTGCATACAAATGTTCGCAAGCTGCTCTCCTATTCGCAGAGCCCATTTGCAGACAACTAGCAGAAATCCTGGTTTAGAGCCAGTTTCTTCTGTGATGCTAGACAGCAAATCCTAGACTCCCGAAAAGATCAACTGTAAAAAGAATGAAATTTTTCCAACATTGGTGTCATTTTTTTCACAACTTGCGCTAAAGTTGGAGGCAAAATTTTCTAAAAAACGCTGAAACCATTGTGTGACTTGAGTTATGGCATCTAAGTATTCCAAAAAGAAAGATCCAGTGCCCGAGGCTATCCCCAACGACTTTCCCATCGACGAGAATGAAATTGAAGTTCTCAGCGATGAAGAGCTGACTCCCGAAGCGATCGCCAAGGCACTCCCCAAAAACTCAAGTGACTATTTGGGGTTATCCGATGACTCCGTGGGCATGTTTTTGCGGGAAATGGCTCGCTATCCCCTTCTGAATCAAGCCGAAGAAATTGAACTGGCACGGGAAATCGCCAAAGGTGGCGTTGTGGGGGAACGAGCCAAACGTAAGCTAGTGCGGGCCAATCTCCGTCTTGTCGTGTCGATCGCGAAAAAGTACCTCAATCGGGGTGTCCCCTTCCTTGATCTCATCCAGGAAGGATCGATGGGCCTCATGCGGGCGGCAGAAAAGTTTGACTACGAGCGCGGCTATAAGTTTTCCACCTATGCCTACTGGTGGATTCGGCAGGGAATTACGCGGGCGATCGCCTCCCAATCCCGCACCGTTCGCCTACCCGTCCATATGGTGGAAAAGCTAAACCAAGTGCGTAAGGTTCGTCAGACCCTCTCCCAGGAGCTAGGGCGGCGTCCTACAAAACAGGAATTGGCGACGGCGCTAGATATGGAAGAGGACAAACTAGATCAGGTGCTGGATGTCAGCCAACGAACGCTGTCTCTCCATGCATGGGTGGGCAAGGACGAAGACACTGAGCTTATGCAGCTGATCGAAGATGCCGACAACATTGCACCCAACGAAAATCTCGATCGTAAACTTCTGAGTGATCGCTTGAATTCCGTTCTAGAACATCTAAGCGATCGAGAGCGAGAAATCATTCGTCTACGCTACGGGTTAGAAGATGGGCAGCACTATACCCTGACTGAAATTGGCAAAATCTATGACCTTTCGCGGGAGCGGGTACGCCAAATTCAAGCCAAAGCGATGCGAAAGTTACGTCACCCCCGCCGCCAAGCACTGCTTAAGGATTGGGTCTAACTCAGAACAGAGGCACGATTTCTCATGCAACGGGACTGCCACCGTTGATTTTCATCAGCCAACCCTCTCCTGCTGGATAAACGCCCTCAGGCCATCACTTGAAAAGTTCGCTTACTTACAAAGTTCACTTATTTGAAAAATTAACTCAAAAAATGTAAATCAGCGTTTTACCATCTCTGTATCACTACGGGGATGGTTTTTGGCAATTGTAAGAGACCTTACGGAAGACAGAAGGGCTTAAGCGCATCCAAAGATCGGAATGAGACGGGCATGGGATTTAGACTTCCGTAAATTTGCGCTAGTTATTTACCTCAAATTCCTGCCACTATTTCACCGAGGTGTGTGATTCCCCTGATTGAGAAGCAGAAAACTCTTAGGTTGCTTAAGCCTCTGGGTAGACGACCAATCTCAGATCTGCGGCCTACACTCGACGTAAGTGTTCCATCAAATTGATCAGGTTGAAATGCGTTCTTGTGAGCGATCAGTGTTGCGGATTCTTATTGCTGATGACCATGAACTGACTCGGTTCACCCTCAAGCTTGCGCTCAAGGGGCAACCGGGGATAGAGCTTGTTGATGTGGCTGAGAATGGAGTTCAAGCGGTCGAGATGGTGAAACGCCACCATCCTGACGTCGTGATTTTAGACATGCAAATGCCCCTTTTAGATGGGCCCGGTGCGGCAGCACAAATTAAAACGATCGCACCATCGGTTCAGATCATGGCCTATTCCTCATTGGAAGAACCTCGGATTGAGCGATTAATCCAGGACGGCACGATCGATATTTTCTGTCGTAAAGACACGGCTATGACAGAAATTCTGTCAAAGGCAAAACTCCTGAGCCAGCCTCTTGTGGAATATCCCGTTTTTTAATTTACCCTCTCTAGAGAGTTTAAATTAAACCGATCTCATTAGCTGCAACTACTCTAAATCCATTGCAGCTCATTACTTACAACTAATACTACAGCTAACAACTGTACTCAAACAGTTCTGATTGCAACCGAGCAGATTACCACCTAGCAGATGGCAACAATCAGCAAAGCCAGCATAGATGGAGTAGCCCAACTACACTGGCTGATGCAGGTTTAGCTAACGCAGGTTTAGTCTACCGATCGTAATCGGATGTAAAGTCATCGCAGGTAATCGCACCCGTTTAAGCTAGATTAGTTGACAGGTTCGATCGTCAACTTATAGGGATTTTGTCCCTGGGATCGAGTTCCAATAAATACCTGATAGGTATCTTTCGCCCAGCGACCCGGAATTTCAGCTTTACCGTTAGAAGTACTGTCAGCTTGCACGCAGAACTTTTTCCCTTTGCTGTTGATGACTAGCAGCGTGATATTCGAATTGCCTTGAACGGTGAAGCGGCGATCCATGTCTTCTGTCAAGGTTACTTCGTAGTTCGGCTGTTCGGGAATAAACCCAGCACAGCTGGAGTCTTTATGGGCGCTGACTGAACTACCAGTACGAGTTTGCACCGGACTATTTGGTGCAATCCGAATCACCTGATCTTGATTCTGAGCCAGTCCTGGGTGAACCACGCCAACAAGCGATGTGAGAGCTAATGTCCAAACTAGAATTTTTTTCACCAAAACCACCCCCGGGGCAGTCTTTACTAAGTGGAATATACGGAATATCGCTTGAGATTACGCGAATCTTGACTCTACAAATCTGGGATAGACGAATCTTCGGATGTGTGAATCTTGAGGATGCGAATCTTGTGAGCTGATGTTTTTAGTATCAGCGAATTAATTACAGCAGCGCATGGGAATTGTTCCTGTTCTTGAACTGTCACGCGGTTTCCTAGTGGTTTATAGAGGAACTTTATCGCTGATCCTCGCGGGGAAGCCGATCGCCCGACCACCTTCCCCCCAATGAACTCCTGGATCTCAGTAACCTCTCCCAGTAGGCTATCCTAGCGCCGCGATCGCTGCATTTAACGTGGCACTAGGTCGCATGGCTTGACTCGTTTTCACAGAATCCCCATGATAGTAGCCGCCAATATCCACAGGTTGCCCCTGAACTCCATTTAACTCCACCAAAATTTGAGACTCCTGTGCCCTTAACTGCTGGGCCAAGGGCGCAAACTTCGCCGCCAAGGTCGGATTTTGATCCTGATCCGCCAATGCCTGCGCCCAATACATCGCCAGATAAAAATGACTGCCCCGGTTGTCTAACTCATTCACCTTTGCCGAAGGAGATTTGGCCTGTTCCAAATACTGGCCATTGGCCCGATCGAGGGTCGCCGCCAAAATTAACGCATCGGCATTATTCGTCTTCTGGCCCAAATCTTCCAATGACACCGCCAAGGCCAAGAACTCCCCGAGGGAATCCCACCGTAGATGCCCTTCGCTCAGGAACTGCTGCACATGCTTCGGAGCCGATCCCCCCGCCCCGGTTTCAAACAGGCCACCGCCCGCCAGCAACGGCACGATCGACAGCATTTTGGCACTGGTGCCCAACTCCAAAATGGGGAATAAATCCGTCAGATAATCCCGCAATACGTTCCCGGTCACAGAAATCACATCTTTCCCCACCTTGATCTGCTCACAGGTAAACGTCATGGCATCCACGGGAGACAGAATGCGAATGTCTAAGCCCGACGTGTCGTGGTTCAGCAAATAAGCGTTCACCTTAGAGATCAAATTGGCATCATGGGCACGATCGGCATCCAACCAAAACACCGCCGGATTCCCCGTTAAGCGAGCCCGGTTGACCGCCAACTTGACCCAATCCTGAATCGGCAGATCCTTGGTTTGGCACATCCGCCAGATATCGCCCCGTTCCACCGCGTGTTCCAGCAAGGTCTGCCCCTGCTCGTCCACCACCCGTACCGTGCCGTCGGCAGGAATTTCAAAGGTCTTATCGTGGGAGCCATATTCTTCAGCCTTCTGCGCCATCAGCCCCACGTTGGAGACATTACCCATCGTCGTCACATCAAACGCCCCATGGGTTTGGCAAAATTCAATGCAAGCTTGGTATATCGTGGCATAGCAGCGATCGGGGATCATCGCCTTGGTATCGTGGGCCTGACCATCCGCGCCCCACATCTTGCCGGAATTACGAATCGCAGCGGCCATGGAGGCATCAATGATCACATCGCTGGGGACATGCAGGTTGGTAATGCCCTGATCGGAATTCACCATCGCCAACCGAGGCTGCTGGGCATACACAGCATTAATATCGGCAACGATCGCCGCCTGTTCCGCTTCGGGCAGGGCTTGGATCTTGGCGTACACGTCTCCAATACCGTTGTTGGGATTCACGCCCAGTTTGGCAAAGGTTTCCCCATACTTAGCAAACACATCCTGGTAGTACACTGTCACCGCATGGCCAAACAGGATGGGATCAGACACCTTCATCATCGTGGCTTTGACATGCAGGGAGAGCAGAATGTCATCAGCTTTGGCGGCCTTAATTTCCTGTTCGTAGAACGATCGCAGCGCCTTGACGCTCATAACTGCCGCATCGATGACCTCGCCCGCCAGGACTGCCGTTTTTTCCTTCAGCACCGTAACAGCCCCGTCCGCTGCCACTAACTCAATCCGAACATTGCCCGCCTGCTCCACAACCACGGACTGCTCACTGCCGTAGAAATCGCCACTCTGCATATGAGCCACGTGGGATCGCGAATCCGCCGTCCAAGCCCCGACCTTGTGGGGATGCTTTTGGGCGTATTGCTTCACCGCCGCTGCAACCCGTCGATCGGAATTTCCTTCCCGCAACACCGGATTCACCGCACTGCCCAGCACCTTGGCATAGCGGGCTTTGATGGCTTTTTCCGCCTCGTCCTTCGGTTCCGCTGGGTAGTCAGGAATGTCATAACCCTGGGACTGTAACTCCGCGATCGCGGCAACCAACTGGGGAACCGAAGCACTGATGTTCGGCAGTTTGATGATATTGGCTTCCGGCGTTTTTGCCAGTTCCCCCAACAAAGTCAGCGCATCCGGCTGCCGCTGATCCTCCCGTAGGGTTTCTGGAAAGTTGGCGATGATGCGACCCGCCAGGGAAATATCGCTCGTTTCGATCGTCACATTGGCCGCCTTTGTGAATGCCTGGACGATCGGCAAAAACGAGTAGGTCGCCAAAGCTGGAGCTTCGTCGGTAAAGGTGTAAACAATCTTGGCGGGAACAGTCATGGCGCTTCCTACGATGGATTTCCTGGATATTGTCCTGCGGTTACTGAAGCAATGGGGTATGTTTTGGTACAAGGTAGTGACACCCAACGGGAATCAGCACAATGGGTCGTCAATCTCAGCGATCGACGGCCTACCGCAAACATTAACCCTCTATTTTTACATACCCTTGTTTTGCGTTCACGATGACTCAACATCTAGAGGGGCATCCCCGAGTCCATTTCCTTCAGGGACGATGGCTTCCTGCCCAGCCGCCACAATCCATACCCTCCGACCACTAACGTTGCGGTCGTAATTCCAACGCCGATCTTGAAACTCAAAGGGTGGAATTCAAACCGAACCACATGTTCTCCCGCGGGAACCTTGACTCCCCTTTGAATGTAGTTGGTTTGAAAAATACGAGTCGGCTTCCCATCGATCGTCGCTTGCCAACCCGGATAATACACATCACTCAGCACTAAAAATGCAGGAGCAGCCGTTTGGGTTTGCACCTCCATCTGGGTATCCGCCATCTTGAGCACAGTTGCCCGATCCCTCGGCTGCAAGGCAGATGACTGGAAACGAGCCCTTTTATTTTCAACTAACGCTATCTCCTTGGGGTCGTACTTCCGCCCATCGGGTAAGTTCGACGTTTGAATAGCAGCCAAAATCTCCGGCGGCGATAGTTGAAGCGTTTGTGAAACCAACCAAGTTCTCGGCATTACATCCTGATTTTCGTAAATAGTGCCTACTTCCGTCTGCTCCACCTTCTTCCACTTGGGTGAAATACTCATTGCTGTTACGGGCATTGAAATACTCTGGGCCCGATTCCGCAGGCTGATATGCTTGATCGCGATGACGCCACCCAAACCACGATCGCTCCACGCCAACTCCAGCTTCTTGACTCGCTGAGATCGGGTTAACGCCACCGTACTGACATAATCATGCACGTCACATCCCGTTACCGCAATGCTCTTAAATAGCGGCGCTCGACCATGTTTCACCTCCGGTTTTACCTGAGGGCAGTCGTAAACATTCTCAGACGTATCGCGCCCTGCCAATAAAGAATGGCTCTCTACATTGCCATCCACATCTGTCACCTTAACCTGTAAGACTGATTTCCCTTCTGGGATAGTGACTGCACAGCCTAAGGTTGTTACAAAGCCAATCTCACTCACCGATCGCGCAAGTTCCGGTAACGACAGATCTATGGAAGGCTGGAGACTGGCGGGGCCACAACGATTCTCCCCTAGGGTCAGTCCCAACTCCTGACTTCCCCATGCCACACCCGGGACCTCGGTCATTTCTGACTGTAGGTCTAACAAATAACGCACCGCCATCAGATCTAACTGCCGCTCTTCTATCTTCACAGGCAGACTGATCAAGATACCAGTGGAAGCCATACCCATCATCTCACTATACCGAGACAGCATTAATGGGGAATAACCACTCGCATTCGGCAAGTCCCACAAACGGGTCAAGTTGGGAAAAATGGGAGTTCCAAGGGGACTAAACAACCGCTGATAATTCGACGCCAACAAGGAACGATATTGCTGGACAAGGGGGCTCGGTTCGAGCTGTTTGGCCACCGGAGAAAGGCTTTCCCATCCTAAAAACCAGCCAAAGCTGGATAAGTCCACAATAAGCATCACCAATAAAATCCCAGTACTCCAGCGGCGATGCCCAAATTTACTCCAGAGCAATAAAACAAAACATCCCAAAGCAAATACCACCAATGGAATGCCGATCGCTAAATTCTTCCAGGGTAGCAAGTGGATTGTCTCAATCCCAAATGGGCGGGCTTTTTCCTGAAAACTGGGACGCAGAACCACCATACTGATCAAGCATATTAGAATCACCAGCAGACTGGTAGACAAGGTTTTCCCAATCAGCCGCGAATCAACCTTCTGGCGCTGAACTGCCGCCACACCTATGCCAGCCAATATGCTAATCGCCAAAGCAAATTCAATAAAATGCCGTCCCTGCGCTCGGAATTTATTGTAGATAGGAACATAGTAAAGTAAACCACCCAGCCCTAAATCTGGGCCAAACGCTAGCAACAAGGTAATCAATCCAGTCAAAAACCAAAACCGAACAACTGGGCGATTACGATAGACAATAGTACCCACTACAGCAAGCATAATCGGCATTAAGCCAACATAACCTGTTACTTCGGCTTGATTATATTTGCCCCAGTACGTATTGAACAAAGCGTCAGAGGGCATGAAAGATCGACCAAAGAAGTAGGGAAACAGGAGCTTTAAGGTTTGCCAGAGAGGTAATGAAAAGCTAGAAAATTCTTCAAATGTCATTGCCGATCGCAGACTCAGACGACTGAATTCGATCGTTGGCAAAATTTGAATCGCGCAGAGACTGAGACCGAGGACGATCATGAGACTGGCACGACGGTAGTATTTCCAACGGCCATCGGGAGACGTTCCCCCCAAAAACAAGGTATAGAAAAAAACTAAACCCAAGCTGTATACAGCAATTTGAGGATGACCCGCCAAAAAACAACAAGCCACTGATGCAATACCGATGACAAACCACAATCGATCGAAGCGATGCCGCAATTTCTCTACTGCACACAACAGCAAGGGCATCCAGGCAGCAGCATGAATAATTGTCGTATGTGGTAAATGAGCCATCATAAATCCACATAAACTGTAAACCAGTCCAGTCACTGCTGCAGCCAACTTCAAGCGCGTTAAGGTATAGGTATAGCAATAAGCAAAGCTACCTGCTAGCACATAGGCCAACACAACATATGCATTCCAAGAATTTGGAATGAGCCGCATTAGCATCGCTGGCGGATACCACGTCATATTCTGCGGATCACCTACCAAGGGATATCCTGCGAAGACTTGATTAGTCCAGAATGATAGAGGTGTATAGAAGGCAGGTAAGTAATACCCAATTCCGTCGCCAGGAGCCAATAATTTTCCAGAAAACAACGAAGGAGAAAAGAAAATCGTAAATAGTAATGAGAACGCTAGAATAACCAACAAGCTATGAAGAATTGCAATTCTCACGCCAGACTGCCGAGGAGTCTGGTCGTGCTCATTAGTACTCTGCATGCTATATTTCTCCAAAAAAACAGACACTACTGTCTATGCAAGCTCTAATCGTGACTCTAGCGCTGGTCAACTAATCGCAAAAAACTAGGCTGGAGAAATTGCATTCAGTCACAGGCCGCTAACCGCATTCCAAACGCATGGGTTCTTGGGTCGTGCTTCCCATTAATAACGTTTACGAGCAATGACATACATGATGTCATAGAGATTGAGATAAAAATCCAGTTCCGTCAGCCGGAGTTTTTTCAAAAAGTGATACAGCTTAGGTTGCTTCCAGCGAAGTACCAGGATGTTATAAGCAACATTATCGAGACTCCGATAAAAACCACAATGGCGACTGTAAACCACATCAAAGCCGTAATTATTCAGCATTTGAGCGAGGCTTTTCTGGGAGAAGTAATGAATGTGGGTGGGCGGATGGATCAAGCGCCAATTCTCTTTCCGCATCCGGGCGTTGAAACTGTCGATATCCCCCGTCGTAATTGCAATGAGTGAGCCCTTTTCCATGTGCGGACTCAACTTTTCGATGTAGAGGTGGGGGTTGGGTAAGTGCTCGATCGTATCCCACATGCAGGCTACATCAAAGGTGCGATCGCCCAAATCGTGATTCAAAAAATCTGCTTGTACCACATCCAGATGCAATTCATTCAGGGCATACCGAATTCCATCTTCAGTAATATCAATCCCCTGCACCTGGCCAAATAATGCTTGGGCTTTTTCCAAAAAGAAACCGTAGGCGCAGCCAATCTCAAACAATTTGCGATGACGTTCTGGCTTCAGGAATTGCTGCAATGTCTTCAAACGTAAGGCAAAGTTTTTTTGAGCAATTCGCTTATCGGCAACGTAGTCACTATATTCCTCACCAAAGAAGTAATCTTTCTGGTAAAGCTTGAACAATTCTTCGCTGGAAATCGACAAATCCGCAGCCACATGACCACAGCTCAGACATTTGTTAATGCCTCGATACAGAGGGACTGGGTTATCTTGACCACAAACAATACAGTTACTCATGGTTAAAGTTAATCTTCTCCGACACAAGGTAGTGAGGTCTACCCTTGACTTCGTCAAAGATAGCGCCAATGTACTCGCCAATAAACCCTAGACAAATGAGTTGGATCCCCGTAGATAGGGCAATCATAATCACCAGGGTTGTCCACCCTGAGGGCAACGAAGCATAAAAAAAGTATTGAACAAACGCAATGACTGCGTAGATCAAACTAAAAAATGCAAATATCGTACCCGCCAGAATTGAAAGCTGCAACGGACGTTTGCTAAAAGCAACAATTCCGTGCAATCCGAAACGCACCATTCTCCGCAAAGAATACTTGGTGGTTCCTGCAAAGCGATCGCGGGCACGAAATCCTACACCCACACTATTGAAACCCACCCAGCTAAATAACCCTCGCATAAACTGATTGCGTTCTCGAATTTGTGTCTGAAAGGCTTCAATCACCGATCGAGACACCAGCCGGAAATCTGCCGCACTTTCTGAAATAGGAATCTCAGAAATCCAATTAATGAAGCGATAGAATAATCGCGAGGTCCAGCGTTTAAAGAGGCTACTTTGCCTTGCATCTTCCCGTATCGTATAGACAATCTCGTAGCCCTGTTCATATTTTTCTAGCATGACTGGAATGAGTTCCGGGGGGTGTTGCAAATCCCCATCCATCATCACCACCACATCCGCATTACAGTGGTCAATCCCAGCCAGCAAAGACATTTGATGACCAAACCGATTGGATAATGCCAACACTTGAACCGTGGGATCTTTCTGGGCAATGCGCCGCAGAATGGGTAGGGTTTGATCCGTACAGCGATCGACCACAAAGAGTATCGTTGAATGATACCCTGTCAGTCTAGACAGCACCGCCGAAAGCTCCGTGTAAAAAGCCTCAATGACACTTTCTTCGTTATAAATGGGGCTAATTACTGTTAGGGTTTTCATAGAGTAAAGCAGGTCATAGGGCAAAGCAGGGGTTGACCGTTAGGTAGTCTAATACTCGCTGCAGCGTCCCGTCTAGATCCAGGTGGGGCACATCCTTGATAAACCGTTCGAGCTTTTGCGTACAGCCATAATGCACTGGAATATCCAGGCTTTTAAAGCGATCGGGATCAACCTTGACTTCCACCGCGACCCCCGATAGCTGAATCAAGCGCTGCAACAAGTCCGCCATTACCACCCCCTGCCCGGAACAGATATTGATCACTTCTCCATGGGCTTGGGGATTTTGAATCAGCTGCCAGTAGATCCGAACCGTGGATTCCACGTCAATAAAATCGCGAGAACTGCCCAGATTCCCCACCTCAATCACCGGCGGTTGTTGCCCCAGCCCAATCTTGACAACTTGGGTCGCAAAGCTCTGCACCGATAAATGGCGGGGCATCCCAGGGCCAATGATATTAAAGGGGCGCACCATCACGAGGGGTTTTCCCATTCTCGCAGCGGCCATTCCCAAATGAGTCTGGGCCAGCTTACTGATGCCGTAGTGGTGGTAGGGAGACACTGGACTATTTTCATGAATCGGCACCTGTTCGGGCGTAATCACCCCGTATTCCGCCGAGGTTCCTACCAGTAGGGTTGGACAGTTGGCTGATAGCCCGCTCAAGTCTAGGGCATGGAGCAAGGCCGCCGCATAGGAGACATTCACCCGATAAAAGTCTACGGGATTTGTCGAACTAGCAACCCCCGCTAGATGAATGCAATAGTCCGGCTGTACTCGATCGAAAATGCTAGCGAGTTCCTGGGAATTGGTGATATCGGCGATCGCAAAGTGCTGCTGGACAGTCTCGTCGGATGGCTCCGGTGGATGCGTCCCCATCGTGTAGACAGTGACGCCCTGAGACTTCAGGTAGGTGGCTAAATGCTTGCCACAGAAACCACCGGCCCCCGTCATCAATACCTTTGTTGTGGCTTGAGTCATAGTGGCTTGAGTTGTTGTGGCTTGAGTCATCGCTGGAGCCGTCATAGGCCGGATGGAATAAATTCTTCGGGATTTTCGACAAATCGGCTCACCGCGACCTGATAGTCATCCACTCGGCCAATGTCCAACCAATAGCAAGGCTCGCGATAGCAATAAACGGGATGCTGATTCTGAGACAGTTGCATCATCAGTTCGGGAATATCCAAATATTCACCGGGCTTTAGATAGGGGAGGATTTTTTGTTTATTTAAAACATTGACCCCCATGCTGACATCAAAATGGTAGACCGGCTTCTCTCGATAGCAGAGGAGTTGGGATTGATCGTTGGTTTCAATCACCCCAAAATCAATTTTGACTTCCCGTTGGTAAAGGCCGATCGTGGCAGCAGCCTGGTTCGCTTTGTGATACTGAATCAGGTTACCAAATCTCATGGTCGTCAGCAGATCGCCATTTAGGATTAAAAAGTCTTGCTCCAATCGATCGAGCACCAAGGAGATCGGCCCTGCTGTTCCTAAGGGCTTCTCTTCCAGGGAATAGCTAATTTTGAGGCCCAACCGTTCACCATTTTGGAAGAATGCCTCAATCAAGTGACTGAGATAGCCTACGGCCAAAATCACCTCAGTAATGCCTGCTGCTTTCAATTGGCGCAGCAAAATTTCTAAAATTGGATAATCTCCAACCGGCATCAAGGGCTTAGGCAGCACCGTGGTATAGGGATAGAGCCGAGTACCTTTCCCCCCGGCCAACACTAACGCCTGCATCCTGCACCTCACACGCTATATTGATCGGTTTTGAAGAAGTTTAAATTGGCTTGCACAAAGTCGATCGTCGCTTGAAGACCCTGTTCTAAGGAATATTGTGGTTGCCAGTTTGCAATCTCCGCAGCTTTGGAATTATTACAGATTAAGGTAAAAACTTCACTATTGCTGGGGCGAACCCGCGCTTGATCGGCTTCAATCGGTTTATCAACCCCCATCAAGGCCAAAATCGTTTGGGCCAGTTCCCCGATCGTGATGCCTTTGCCATAGCCCACATTCGTCACTTGACCAATGCAGTCTTCCGACTCCGCCACTTTGATAAAACCGGACACGGTGTCTTTGACAAAGTTTAAGTCGCGCACCGGATCAAGGGAACCGAGTCGAATACTAGGCTGGGTAAAGGCTTGACTGATAATAGTCGGAATCACCGCCCGAGCCGATTGACGGGGGCCATAGGTATTAAACGGACGAATGGTTGATACCGGAAGGCCAAACGCTAGATGATAGCTTTCGGCCATTTTATCCGCTGCAATTTTTGAGGCGGAGTAGGGCGATTGGCCTTGGAGGGGATGCTGTTCATCGATCGGGGTATAAATTGCCGTCCCGTAGGTTTCTGACGTTGAAGTATGGACAATCCGCTCCAAATCAAAATGGCGCGCTGCTTCCACTACATTCAGCGTTCCTTCAATGTTGGTCTTGAGATAGCTGCGGGGCGCGACGTAGGAGTAGGGAATCCCAATCAAAGCTGCCAAGTGGAAGACGATGGCTTTACCTTTGACCTGGCGCATGACAAAATCACTGTCTTCGATATTCCCAGCCACGACTTGAAGTGATTTTCTATAGTCCTGCGGCAAAAACTCCAGATTCCCCCAGTCGCTCCGAGAACTATAGTGAATCATGGCTGTGACTTCAGCCCCTGCTTCAACCAATGCTTCACATAGATGACTGCCAATAAAACCGCCTGCCCCGGTGACTAAAACCTGTTTTCCAGTCCAGCTAAAGTTTTCCATGGTCTCGCAAACGCTGTAAATATTTCGCTGAGGACGATCGACGTAACTTGCTCAAGCCTTGAATATCAACTAGAACTTGTATCAGCCTGTTCCCTGAATCAATGTAATCCGAATTGGACTCCCTTGCTGAGCAAATTCTGAACCGTCCCGCTAGCGATACCGAAACTTTCAATGGGGTTCTGCTTCCCCTAGGACACGCTCCGCACTTGACCTAAGCTATTAGCGGACTGAGAAAACTGCTCCTGAAGCAATTGCAGATCGTACTCCACCATTAACTCAACCAACTGCTTAAAGGAATACTGAGGCTGCCATTGCAAATCATGGTGGATTCGATCGATCGAACCCACGAGCTGCACCGCTTCATCGGGGCGATAAAATGCGGGATCCACAGAGACAAAATCCTGCCAATTCAATCCGACAAAACCGAAGGCATGTTCAATCAGATCTCTCACTGAATGCACTTCGCCACTGGCAATAATGTAATCATCCGGGACGTCCTGTTGCAGCATCAGCCACATGGCATACACTGCATCTTTGGCATAACACCAATCCCGCTTAGCATCCAGGTTCCCCAGTTTTAACTCCTGAAGTAACCCCAGCTTCGCCATCGCCGCCCCTCGAGTAATCTTGCGAAAAACGAATTCCGCACCGCGACGGGGAGATTCATGGGTGTAGGTGATCCCGCAGCAGGCGTAGAGATTATATTGCTGGCGATAATTAATTGTCATCCAGTGGGCATAGGCTTTGGCCACGCCGTAGGGATTACGGGGACGAAAGGCTGTGCGCTCTGTTTGAGGTGACTCGTCTGGCTGGCCAAAAACTTCGCTACTGGACGCTTGATAAAACCGTGCATCGGGTTTGCAGCGCCGGATGGATTCTAATAAGCGGGACACCCCGAGGGCCGTATATTCTGCGGTGAGAGCAGGTTGTGTCCAAGAGAGCGGGACATAGCTTTGGGACGCTAGATTGTAAATTTCGTCGGGCTGCGCTTCTGTGATCACGTCCATCAAAGAGCATTGATCCAGTAAGTCGCCTGAGAGAATCTTGACCCGATCGCAGAGATGGGAAATGCGATCGAGGTTACCGGAACTCGATCGACGCACTAATCCATAGACGTTATAGTCCTTCTCCAGAAGCAATTCTGCTAAGTAGGAGCCGTCTTGTCCAGTCAGTCCAGTGATCAGTGCGCGTTTAGCCATAGCCGTTAACTAATCAGTTCCGGGGTAGGAGAAAAACTTGTTCTAGAGCAGTCTAACAGGCATTGCCTACACTCGTTGAGCAATGTGGGCCAGAAATTGATCCGCAATGATTGCCCAATCAAAGGCTGTCTCTACATGCTGATGAGCCAATCTAACCCGCTTTTGGCGTTGTTCAATCGCTTCCGTTTGCAGATGGGCGATCGCAGCGGGAAAGTTATTCAGATCCGCAATCATACAATGCTCTTGATTGTGAACTCCCAATCCTCTCACCCCAAAGGGCGTAGAAATCACTGGAATGCCCGCCGCAAAGTACTCCAGCATTTTTAAATTAGTGCCCGACCCGTAGGTAATGGGATTAAGGGCCACATCTACAACTTCCAACACCACATCTTTCACAGAGTCATCCACCACGCCCATAAATCCAACATTAGGTGGATGGGGCTGATTCTGAAACGCAAGTCCCACACTACCCACAACTAAAAACTGCACCTGGGGTAACTTCTGAGCCATTTGAAAAATGTGCTCCACCGCCTCTAGATTCGGGCCGTGCCAACTGCCTAAAAAGAACACCGTAAAGGTATTGTCCAACCCTAGCGCTTGTTTTTTGCTCCGACGTTGCTGCTGACTGAGGTAGGTGATTGCTTCAACATCCACCCCATTGGGCACTTCCACAATCTTGGAAGGCGGAACGTGATACAGGCGATGGAGCAATTTAGAATCCTGTTCAGCACAGGTAAAAATCAAGTCACTGCCATCACAACAAGCTTGTTCCACAGTTCGAATGGCGGCTAGGAGTTCCCGCGCAGTTAGATTATCCGGCAAAATCCCTTCTTTCAAATCCACTTCCACATCCTGCGCCTCGTACCAAATTGGCTTATGGGGAGCTAAAGCCCGCAGGGCAGGGTAAAGGTAGGGATGGCAGGCCACCAACACATCCGATCTCGCGACCGATCGCTGCAACGCTTCTACATAGGCCGGCGTCAACGGGTAGAGCTGCGGCATCACCACATCGGTAATCGGTACGCCAACTTTCTGTTCAATTAACGATTCCTGTTGCTGATGTTCTGCGGATTTAGGAATCCGAATTTCATGTAATTTCGGCGCAATTTCTCCTTCAAATGCAGGCTGGTCAACCCCAGTAAAAGCCACTAAATCAATTTCAAACCGCTGAGTCAGATTGCGATACAGGTGAAAGACTCGGCTCTGTCCCCCGCCTCGGGGTGGGTAAATGGGATAGGTCAGGGCCACCGTCATGCGCTGGGAACGGGGCTGGGCAACTAGCTTGGGCTTCGAGAAACTGGCTGCTGAGCTAGAGGCCATAGGTTGCAGAAGTTGTGTGACAGTATTTTCCCACGTAATGCCTGAGACGAGTTGACGGGCATTCTGGCCCATGGCTTGGGCTTCTCCACGATGGTGATAGAGGTAATCAATGCGTTCCGCCAAGGCCAGGGGATTGGGATCGACGGAATAGCCTGTTTCGCCGTTAATGACAAATTCGTTAGGGCCACCGGAATCCGTTGTGGTCAGAACGGGCTTACCACTCATCATGGCCTCGATCGTGACTAACCCATAATCTTCGTCGTAGGGGAGGAAGGGTACAACGAGAGCATTGGCATAGAGGGGAATAACATCCCGATCGTTAACAAAACCAAGAAATTCAATGCGATCGTCCCCCGCCGCTAACGCCTTGAGAGCCACTTCATCGGGCCCCGTCCCCGCAATTTTGAGATGAATAGGAGACTGGACATGCTGCATCGCCTCGATGAGCATCCTTACCCGCTTGGCTCCATCCAAGCGACTGACCGTAAACAGGTAGTCGTAATCCCCCTGTTCAAAGAAAGGTAAGCTGGAGGGAGGATAAATGACCTCGACTGGGCAATGGGCAGGGAAATAGCCCGATCGTGTCGTCAGATTCTTGGAAATCGCGGTGTAGCGCTGAATTTGGTGGGGAGAGAGACCAACATCATCGAGAAAATGGATGATTTCCCGTAACAATGGCCCCGGAAATTGGAGGGCACCCTTGGGACAATGGGAATCCTTGAGCAGCCGCTCGACTTTGGTAAAAACTGTTTCCAATGCCTGCGGATTACCAGGGTTAGCCCGCATAAAGGCTTGCAACGCGGAAATCGACCGATGGTTGCTGTGGTAGGCTTCCGGCAAACCTGTCAAGTGATAGGTATCGTACAAACCCCGCAAGCGGTGCAACATGTAGCAAGTGTGATGGGGATGGCGCACCATCCAGGCGGGATACTTGCCGGAAATAACCGCGTCAAAATGACTCAGGTCTAGCTGGGAAAATTTTTTGTAGCTGGAGAACAAATCGGGAACGGTCATTTCTGGGCTGGGAACTTTGATCAGTTCCGCTTGGTGAGAAGTGTGCTGGTTAATGGCGTCCAACAGCCCCCACCACAATTTTTCCGCCCCTCCAATACAAAAGGGCACACCGCTCGGCGCAACGATCGCGATTCGCATGGGACAGTCTCAATAGTTGAAGAACGATAGGCTTTATAAATAACCAGTCAGCTAGACCTCCAACCCAAAGGGCTACTACCACAGCCACGAGCCATTTCTAATAGAGTGCTGTGATACAGCCCCTAGATTGAGCACCCCGATTGATCATAGAGATGCGCCCAGAGATACGCCCACTAGGAACCTTCCTCTAGATCCGGGTTGCCACAAAGGCAAATCGCACATAGACAGAAGCATCAACTTCGGTCGGATTTTGCAAATAGTAGAAATCAAATTTAAAGCGATCGCTCACCGGATTCAAAATTCGTTCCAAAAAGGATTGGGGACTATAAAACCGACCATGGCGATTATTCCACCCTTGGGCACAATAGAGGGTTGCATCCGCATCAAATTGTACTGCTGCAGGCACACTAATGGTTGGATCAGTTTGGGCCGCAGCTTCTCGGTAGATGTAGAAGGGAACAACACAGACCTGCCCACCGGGCCGCAGCACGCGAGCCAGTTCTTGGAATAACCGCGTGTCGCCATCGCCTTCAAAGTGTTCGATCGAACAAGTTAAGGTTGCCTTGGTCGCAAAACCATCGGGAACAGGCATAGCACAAGCATCCCCGCCAATTTGATTGCCCTGGATTCCAGGCGCGTACATGATATCTTGGCTGTAGGTCGTTGCCCCCGTCAGCTTGGCATAGATCGCTGGCACTGGAGAATGTTCACTGGCCAAGTCAATAAACACATCCTCCGCTGTCAACCCCAACCATTGCAGAGCCAGATAATGCTCTAAGGATTTTTCCGGTTGATTGCCACGATAGTAATCCCCGTACTGCGAGTCGTACCCAGCCTGTTGAAAGTAAGTACGATACGCCTCAATGTCAATGGTGTAGGGCGTAAAGTGAATACCCACCGTTTCCGCTAGGGATTGTATATCGGCAATTGACTGGGTAGAGGTGTTATCCACAGGACTGGGCACAACTCGATAGCCTTGAGATTGCAGCGCAGTCACGCCTTCAGCAAAGCTCACCCGTGCAACCTGAGGCTGATAGATATAAGGGTCAGGTGTCTTGGTGGCAACGGAATTTGGAGGAGTTGAAGCAGGCGAAACCAGGGTTGCCGTTCCACTATCCCTAGGCGCTTTATTCACCCATTTCAAAATCCGTTGGAAATAACTCATAGCCACTCCTTAAATAGTTTCCTAGAATACTGAAAAGCTCCCTGCGTCTACCCAGTCCTTACAGACACATCACAGAATACATCACCAATACATCATCGATAGATCAATGTAATCACAGTACTGCGATCGAATGATGATCAAGGATGATGTTCCGGCTAGTTTCTCACTAAAACTGTTCCTTGTATCCATTAGTTCTGCAAATTGCATCTATACTGCCGTGGAAAATAGGTCTGACCACAATACAACCGTGAATTTAGAACGACTGCGAGTTTAGACGGGTTTAGTTCAGACAAGTGTTTTAGACAGGTATTGTAAACCAGTCGTGCAAATCGTGCCGATCTGAGAAAAGCTACCCTAACAATTGCTCCACAACAAAGTCCCAGGAAATATTTAAAGCCCGATAACGCTCCAGCCCCGCTTGTCCCATCTGACGGGCTTGCGAGGCATTGGCGTAGAGTTGATCAATGGCTGCAGCGATCGACTGAGGATCTGGATCCACAATGTACCCTGTTTCCTGATCGACGACAAATTCAGCAGGCTCACCGGAATCTTGACAGGTAATCACCGGCTTTTGGGAGAGCATCGCTTCCAAGGTCACGTAGCCATAGTCTTCATCGTAGGGGCCGAAAAATACACCTAAGGCATGGGCATAGAAAGCCAGCATTTCAGCTTCGGTAATTTGTCCCAACAATCGGACACGTTGGCTCAGATCATAATCTGCAATCAGTTGTTGCAAAGTTCCTTTTTGTCCCCCTTCCCCTGCAATTAATCCCACCACAGGCGATTTCACATAGCGAAAGGCTTGAATCAGCAAATCCTGCCGCTTCAGTTGCTCTAAGCGACTGGGAAAGAAAATGTAAGGCTCAGCCTCTGCTGTATAGAGGTGATCAGCCAGCTTGGGCGGATGGTAAAGCGCTGTAGACGCCAAACCATTAAACCGTTGCAGCCGTTTAGAGACATTTTTAGCGATCGTAAAGTTATGGCGACAAGCCCCTAGAGCCTCTGTATCTTGCTGGGTAATAGCCTGCTTTAAGCGGGTGGCTTCCGGTAAGTTAGAAAAGCCTTGGGTATAGGGGGTATTCCACAAGTCATAGACCGCGCGGTGCTGATGGAGAATCCAGGTAACTTTATTAGGATGATTGAGGTAGAAGGTGGGAAACTTGAGGCAGATTACTCGATCGGGCACATGGCCATTTAACTGAGTCCAATCTTCTTGAGTCCACTGAGCCATACTACGCTCAACTGCTTGAACCGGAGCAAACTGGAAGGGCATGGTGATTTGATCGACTTCATGACCTGCGGCTTGCAAAGCTTGCCCTAATCCTCCCGCTAAGTTTTCCGCACCTCCTCGAATAAAGGGAACTTGGACAGTGGCAATGGCTATCTTCATTAGGATTCAGGCTGGTTCTGTATAGGCTGACTCTGGCTTGGATAAAGCTGCTGTTCCAGAACCATCATTTGGGTTTGGTTCTGGGCTTGAGCAGCCTCCAACTGGCTTAGCAACGCCCGTTGCAAGATCAACGACTTGCGTAATGCATACACAAGATTCAAATTCACTTCTCGTTGATCTCGAAAGGCCAAATCGAGGATTTTCAAAATTCCCTTTTGGAAGTTTTTACTCAGACTAAAGGGAAAGCGATTGAGTTTATCAGGCCACTTAGCTCTGACATGGGCTCGCAGTTCAGCATTGCTAGTTAACAGTTCTACTTCATTGGCCAAGGCCATGAAGGTCGATCGAGAAACCCCATTCATCTGACCATTACGCAGCATGGGTTGACTGCTGCGTTGGGCAGCCTCCTCTCGAATCCGCTGAATAATTTGGTCAACATTGACAGACTGAGTTTGAGAATCTGACATGATTTACCTCTCCATCCTCGGGATTGTGATTACCTTCTAGTCATTCATCTCAATGACCTAAGATCCGCCCATTTGATTTCGTTCCATCACAACGAGCAGGAACCTGGGACCTATTTCGCCTCGAAGCCTAGCAAACGCCGCAATTGTAACCAAACCTGATGCAGATTGGACAGAGACTTTACTTTTTGGAAAATCGCGATCGCAAACCTCATTTCGTACAGTTGCTTTTCACATTCCTGCAATGCCTTCTGGGTTAACAAAAGAGCCTCTTGTTGCTGCTGCTGTTGAACAGTACTCTGTTGTTGGAGTTCCACAACCTGCTGCCATGCCTGACTTTCACTTTGCTGGGCGCGACTCGCTTCTTGCCAAGCTTGGGCCTCTGCAGTTTGTGCTTGACTAACTTGTTGCTGGATCTCCACAATTTTTTGCCATAGCAGACGAACGCTATTCCCTGGCTCATAGGTTCGGGAAAGAAAAAAGGAGGCTTGGGAAAAGGGTTGATCGATCGCCTGTCCAGATTGCCAATCGTCGTAGTAAGCTCGCCGCATTGCCTGGGTAATCGTTTCACCCGTCGCAAAATTAGTAAAGCTATAGGGGAGATTGCACAGCGTTTTATAACCCTGGGATACTAGTAGATCTCGATAGGCTAACCCTAGCTTGCCCCAGATAGGTTGATCAAGATTGTCGTCCAAGAAACTATGCTTCGATACCCGTTGAGGGTCGTCAAAATTCCAACCGCTAAAATGAATAAATCGAAGTGGCTCGGAGCCAACAAACATAGCCCCATTCGTCTTGACATTTAGGGGGCGTTCCCAAAGATTCCAGTACCCTAGGTTACACCCTAAATTTGATAAGTACTGAACCCCTACAAAGTATAGGGGAACAAGATTCAACCATAGCTGATCCACAAATAACCCGCGCAGGTTTTGGTAAGTAACATCATCAAAGCAGAAATGTTCTAAGCGAGTTTTCCACCAGGCAATAAACTGACGGGTGGTCTCACAGCGGCGGAGTCCCAGGAATCCCGCATTGTACAAACCGCACCGGATGAGATTATTCACTTCACAGACGACGGATTGTTCGATCGAGGCGGGTGTTTGGCTATGGGGCGTTAACAGAATTGCGGCTGATCGCAGTTGTTCAAACACTGGTTCTAGGGAACCACACACATAGATATCGGAATCTAAAAAAATCCAACGCTCCGCATCCGTGTGGTTCAAGATATATTCATGCAGCAGACCTCGCAAGGCACAACAGAGTTCAAAGGCAGTGTAGTAAAAACACATGCGCTGCACGGATGCCTGATCGGCTAGGGCTTCTAAGGGAATTAAGTGAAAGGATTCTTGGTCTGGATCAATTTCGCCATCGTTACGATCGGCTAACAACACATACAATTCTAAGCCCGGATTATGAGCTGCCAGACTAACAGCTAGTGCTCGAGCGTAGGCGAGGTAATTTTTAGTGACAATGGTACAAACCAGCGTTTTTGTCATAAGCAGTTAATCAATACCGTGGGGAGAACCCGCAAACCCAAACTTGCTTTTTGCTTTGAGCCATTGGCCACGCAACCACCAAAATTTACTGTTTTTCATAGCGACCACCTGCGCCAGAAGTTCATTGCGTTGGTGCAGGAGTTGCTTGCATTCTGCCTTGAGTTCAGCAATTTCGTTAGCGGGCGGGCCTATAGGTACCGACTGGATCTCTTGTTGCACATTGACAAGAGTCGCTTGCAACCGCTGTACTTCAGCTTCCAGCCATTGTAAACTTTGAGGCAAACCGACATCCCTGGGAAAGTCATCCCAACGATCGAAGGGCGACGTTTTAGAATTGACGTCCTTCAAATAGTACTCAAAGTAATACCGCCTCATTGCTAGGGTAATGGGTTGACCATTCGTAAAGGTTGCAAAGCCATAGGGCCATTGCAAGCAGTCAAAATAGCCATGGCGAATCAACGCTTCCCGATAGGACTGACCAATGGCAGACCAAGCAGGCACCGTGATGTGATTCTGGGAAGCATGACGGGAGATGCGATCGGGCTGTTCAATATCCCACCCGCTTAGGTGGAAAAAGATCAAGGGCTGCTGATTGACCCAGAGTTGACCCTGCTCATCCAACGTCAGCGATCGCTCAATTAAGTTCCAGTGGGCAACATTGGCCCCAGGATGGCGCAGCAACCCCACATTGGAAAAATAAATAGGTACAAGATCTAGCCATTTTTGGTCTAGAAACAGTCCCCGAGAATCCGCGATCGCAATGTCATCAAAACAATCGGTCTGGAGCCTTGCCTTAAACCACTGGATGAATTGCTGGGCCGTGGGCGATCGCTTCAGCCCCACACAGCCCCCGTTGTACAACCCATACTTCAATTGAGAGCGTTCATACAGACGATCGGGCAAGGTGGTTGATGCGGTGTAGTTTTGGGGATTGAGCAAAATATCTGCATGGTCAAGCTGCTGAAAAATGGGCGCAAGGGAATGGGTCACCCAAACGTCACCATCCAAAAACAACCAGCGCTGGACTGAGGTGTTGTTCAGCAGATATTCATGCAAATGGCCACGCAACGCACAACAGAGTTCATAGGCGGTGTAATAAAAACACATCGGCTCCCTTAGGGGATCCGGAATCACCTGTTCTAAGGAAATGAGATGAAAGTCTTCCTGGGCTGGATCAATACCATCATCTAAACGATCCGCAAGCAACACATAAACGGATACATCCGAGTTATGGCGTTTGACCGATTCAGTAAGGGCCCGCGCATAACATAAATAGCTTTTGGTGACGATCGTACAGACAGCCCAATCTGACATGATTTCAACCTTCGATAGCTCCACCTTCTTCGATCGCTCCACCTTCAGGACTGCAGACTATGGTTTACCCACTATTCAGCGGTTTACCCACTATTCAGCATTGCTGCCGAGCAATCGTTTCAAGCTGATCCAGAGTTGCCGCAATTTCCAAAACTTACTGGTTTCCATCGCCTCAATTCTTAACCGCAGCGCTGTCACTTCCTGAACCAGATCATTCTGCTGGGAATTCCCCTGGGCATGGTTAGTGGCCAGTTGCTGTTGTAGCGTTGCAGCTTCTTGTTGCAGGGCTTGGTGGGCAGCCTGTTCTTGGGTAATGTAGTCTCCAAAGAACTGGTAGGCATTGCAGGAAAATGCCATAGGGGCTTCAATCTCGGATTCCGCGACTCCATAGACCGCGAAATAGCCATCGGCATTTTCGATCGCAGCAATATCTTCGAGGTATTGGCGCTGAACCAACGGGGGAGACAACGGCGCTAAATAGGCCGCTTGGTGAGTCGTCGCCGCAGCGGGAGCTTGGGGCTTAACCAAGCAACTCGCCACCATAAAATGTTGACCCAGAAAAACGCCTTCTCCAAACACGCTGAGGAATAAGTTACGAAATTCTTCAAACCGAAAGCGATGGAGATGGTAGGGACTGACCCAATTTGCAGGGGCAATGCGGTAGTCATTCGGGCAAGACAAAAAGAGTTTGCCATCCGGTTTCAGTAAGCGTCGCAGTTCTGCCAAAAAAATTCGGGGGCGGGCTAGGTGCTCAATGGTTTCAAACGAGACAATCACATCAAAGGATGCCTCTTCAAAGGTCGTGAGGGCGTGGGCATCGGCCACCTGATAAGCCACATTGGGATGCGGATAGTATTGCGCTGCAAACTGAATGGACTCTTCCGAATTATCAGCGCCCACCACTTCTCGTGCCCCTTGGATCGCAAGATACTGGGAACCATAGCCCGCCCCACAGGAAATATCGAGCACTCGCTGCCCCGGCACAAAGGGAGCCACTAGGGCATAGCGCAACATATGATCAACATTGACCCGAGCGAGCAACAACCCTTGGCCTTCATAGGCAGGAATATGACGTTCCCATGTCAAATCCAGATCAACTGGCTCACCCATTGCACTTCGCCTCACGTTTTACTTGAATCTCGCCATCGACCTTTGCTAAGCCCCAATGGCCATATTTGCCCGATATGCCCAAGATATTGATTGCAAAAGCATCATACATGACATCCAGAGAGTCATAGTCTGCCTCCACTTCCCGTTGATTGGCGGTGGCTCCCATGATGATTAGATATTCTCCCGGCTGCAGGGTGAGATGAATCCGAAAGACAAATTCTATCCGCTCCCCTTGGGCAATGTGGTCGATCGGGCCGGGGGCGTCACCATAGTAGGTATGCTTACCCGCCATGACACGGCCATAGCGATCCTGTAGTCCTACTCCAGCATTGACATGCTGACAATCTTCGTGGAAATCCATCACCATAGACACTTGCATCCAATCTCCCACGGAGAAGGCCAGCGCGGGTTGCCCAGCTCCATCGGTAACACGCACTTGGCGAATGGTGGCTTGGCCATTGCTGACCCGATGGGTGTTGCGTAGATCAACCACGCCAACTTGGGACAGATCCTGTGAATTTTTTGGGGAGGGCCGATCTCCTTCTAAGGTGGCCCCCCGATCGGCATTGGGTTCAGCAAGCAGCGCCACCAATTCCGACTCCTGCCCCAGATTTTCCGACCCCTGCGGCTGGGCAGAGTCTGCGGTCAGCTCATATTCCAGCCGTGCCATTTTGTGATAGAAGTTACCTACCTGTTTGGGCGTATCTCGCAGGATTAATTGGCCGTGATTCAGCAAAATCGCTTCCCGGCAGAGGGCATGGACCGATGTCAGATCGTGGGAGACAAACAGAATGGTGGTTCCAATGTCCTGTAGCTGTTTCAGTCGCTTGAGACATTTGGCCTGGAAAAAGATATCTCCCACTGCCAGGGCCTCATCAACAATCAAAATTTCGGGATTAACATTGATGGCGACGGCAAAGGCAAGGCGGACAAACATCCCGCTGGAGTATGTTTTAACGGGCTGGTCAATAAATTCGCCAATTTCAGCAAAGGCTTCGATCGCGGCCAACCGTTCTTCAATTTCGACCTGGGACATGCCCAAAATACGGCCATTAAAAAACACATTTTGGCGACCCGTAAATTCCGGATTAAACCCACTCCCTAGTTCCAACAGCGCAGAAATGCGGCCTTTGGTTTTGACTTCGCCCGTGGTTGGTTGCAGGGTTCCGGCAATAATTTGCAGCAGGGTACTTTTACCAGACCCATTGCGGCCAATGATGCCAAAGGTGTCCCCCTTGGGAATGTCTAAGCTCATTTCCTGCAACGCCCAAAATTCTTCCGCTCGAGATTTTCCAGGTAGCAAAATCTCCTTCAGGCGATCGACGGGGCGAGGGTAACGCTTGAAGCATTTAGACACCCGCGATAGGGAAATGGCAATATCGTCTGTCATGGTTGCTGTCCTCCTGCCCTAAAGCACATCCGCAAAAGCTGGGGTTAAGCGACGATACATCCAGGCACCCAAGCCAAAGACGATCGTCGCAACGGCCCAGAGATAGGCCCATTCCCCAAGATGCTGTACCGTTCCCCAGAGCACCAAGTCTCGGTAAACCTCCGCAATCACCGTAAAGGGATTCCATAGGGCCCAAGCCCGAAAGGGTTGGGGAATCAGGTCAGCGGGGTACATAATCGGCGTCAGGTAGAACAGCAGATTAATCACAATGCCGATCGTTTGGGGAATATCCCGCAGAAACACCGTCAAACCAGCCACTAAGTAGCCCAAACCTGCGGTCAACATCAGTTGCGGAATCCAGACCAACGGAAGTAACAAAAGCGTCCCATGCACGGTTTGGGTGGCAAAACCAAGAAAGGCAATCAGCACAACTAACCCGATCGCACTGTCTACGAAGGTGGAAACGATCGGGACTAAGGGTAGAAGCGTTAACGGAAAAACTACTTTTTTGACCAGGTTCGGCTGATTAGTCACGGAGGTCGCCGCCGCCATCAAACTTCCGGTCACCGCCGTCCAAGGCACCAGCCCTGCAAACAACCAGAGAGCAAATAGCAAATTGTTATTCGATAGGGCAGTATGGGGCAATCCTCCCTTCTGTTGCAACTTGATTTGCAGAACCACCGAAAAAACGTAGGTGTAGATCAGCAACTGGGTAAGCTGATTGATCAGCGTCCAGAAATTCCCCAGCACCGAGCCTTTGTAGCGAGCGGCCAGATCTCTCTGTACCAACGTTTTGAGCAAATCAATCTTGACCCACAGCTGACTGGAATGGGGCAAAAGCTGAACCAATTTTCGGGACATGCAGGTCACAAGTTACTGAAGACAGTAGAAATAGCCTATCCACAGTTATCACAAGGTTCTATCAATGACAACTAGGCATCGAATACTGGTAGATGTTTGTTAGAGGGACTGGGGCGATCGCGCGGGCAATCGGCGAAACATTAGTAACCCAATGAATCCACCCAAGACGAGGCCGGACAGGTGCCCCAACAAACTCACCCGAGGATTCAGCACATCAAAAACCGTTTGGAGAACGATAACCACACCAAACGTTCGCAACCAGCGGGCCGCCAGGGATGCACGATGACGTCGCCATTCCTGGAAAAAAATCGTGCCCATCATGCCTAAAACCCCCATAATGGCCCCCGACGCGCCCAGAGCTGAAATATCCGCCTCTCCTGAGAGAATCGCGCCCCACGCCACGATCGCCATAGACCCCACGCCGCAGATTAAATAAGCCGCCAAAAATTTCCACGACGACAGGCGAGTTTCCACAAACGTTCCCACAAACCACAGCCCCAGCATGTTCATCCCGAGGTGCAGCAGGTCGATGTGCAAAAACGTCGAGGTCAGCAGTCGCCACCATTCGCCCTGTTGCACCAGTTCCGGCACCATCACCCCCGATCGATAAATCATCCAAACGGGCTGAAACATCCAAGGGAATAAGCTGGGATCCTGAACTCGATCGAGCCAGCGGGATAAATCCCGTTCCAAGTCCCATAGCAATGCCAGCAACATCGGGAGTCCATAAATCAGGACATTCAGACCAACCAGCGTATAGGTGACGGGGGCTTGTTGAAAGGCCACCACTTGGCGGAGGTTATACTTCCTGTCCTGGTCGAGTTCCTGGCGCAGGCGGTTGAGCAGTTCGTAGGAGGCCAGGGTCAGGATCCTTTCTGGGGCACGATAGGGCGAATTCAGGCGATCGGCGATCGCTTGTTGTAATCCTGCATCGGGCCAAGTTTGTAATCCCTGAAAGCTCGATTTTGCCGCCGATCTCTGCCCTGCAAACCAGTCCGCCGTCACCTGCCAAAATTGTTGGATTTGCGGACTGTAGGTTTTTAACGAAGTTTTGAACAGGTAAGCCACAGGTTCCGGTTGCCCCGCAAAAGCAAAGGCATACAGGCAAGCGACTTCCAGAGCAAGGGCTCCCCCAAGGCGCTGACGTTGCTGGGCACAGCGATCGACCAGCCGCACCAGTTGATTCAGATCCCCCGTTTCCCCCAAGGCCCGCAGGTACAGCCCCAACACCGCCGATTCCCGCAACATTTGGGCCTCCGACAAACAGCGGGGTGCCCAGGTCACTGCATCGGCCCAGCGACCTTCTAGGGGATAGACAATCGCGGTGACCCAACGGCCCGTGGGCGAGCGATCGTTTTGGTAGCGTTTCAGTAGAGCCAGCGCCGAATCCCGATCGCCAGCCTGGGCAAATGCCTGGGCCTGCATAATGGCCGGAAAGTGCCACCACCCATCGAACGGGTGCAACCAGCGCAACACCCTAGCCCAGTTGCGTGCCGGTTGATAGCGCTCCTGCAAGCGCAACCGGTTGAAATAGCGCAGTCCCTGCCCTGGGAGCACAATGGCTAATCCCCACAATGTACCGCTCACCGCTGCCGTCCACGGAGCCTGTTGCAGCAGCCCGATCGCCAGCACTGCCAGGATCACCAACGCAATCCAGGCCCAACTTTGCCGCCGTCCAGCCCGCGCAATAATCACCAGACAGGAAAAGGCCACTAGCTGAATAATCAAGACATCAAGGCTCATGGCTCAGGCCGATCGGGTAAGAAGAAGGTAAGCAAGAAATCAGTCGCCTGCGATCGGCTCACATTGATTTAACGATGGTTTAACGACCTGCCTTCAGGATTTGGTTAGCCGTCAGGGTCAGGGCTGGAAACATCGGGGAGACGATCGCCTCACTATCCCTAAACGCCTGCAATGGGTAGGTGCCCTCCTGCAAAAGACCGATTAAAACCACGGCCCGCTCCGGATCGATGATCCAATACTCGGGAATGCCTCGCGCTGCGTACTCGATCGGCTTTTGAACGTAGTCCCGTTGGTAGTTATCACTGGATTCGTCACCGGGGGAACCGATTTCTATCACAACCCAAGGATTGACTCCATTTGTCAGCTTCAGGTAGACCTCGGATAAGCCTTCGATCGCCGCTGCTGATTCCGGTGAATGTACAATTAAATCCGGTTCACGGGCACTCGCAAAGCGGCTATTGACCTGAATTTTTTGTTTCACCCCAAGGCGGTAGAAGGGAATACCCATGTGTTGCAGGAAGTAAGCATATAAAAAACCTGCAATCCAGTTATTCAAAGTGCTTTCAGCACCCATTGCGACCAATACCCCATCTACCAACTCATAGCGGGTATCCGTCCCGTCGTCATAGTGCAGATAATCCTCAAGGCTCATCCGTCGCGGAGTTGCGATCGTCATGGTTTCACCTCCCTATCCTGCCCTGCATTCAGGATTTGGCTAGCCGTTAGGTTCAGTGCTGGAAACGTGGGGGAAACGATCGCCTCACTGCCCCGAAACTCAACGTTCTGGTAAGCATCCCCGCCTAGAACGCAGACCATCACCAATCCTGCACTTGGATCCACGATCCAGTATTCTGGAATCTGCCGTACTGCATATTCCGTCCATTTGTCGCAGTAATCCCGATCTCGGCTGCTGCGATCATTGTCGCTATTGGACACCACTTCAACCACCAACAGCGGAGCAGGCATCTCCGATCGCAGAATCTTGCCTCCTCCCAGGATCGCTTGAATGGACTCCTCCGTGTGAACTATTAGGTCAGGTTGTCGGGCGGTGGCTTTGTTGGAATCAACCTGAATTTGATGGCCCGTGGCAAACCGATAGAACGGAATCCCCAATGCCCCTAAGGCTCCCAGCAAAACCATGACAATCGTGTTGTTAATTGGACTTTCAGCACCCATTGCGACCAATACCCCATCTACCAACTCATAGCGGGTATCCGTCCCGTCATCGTAATTTAGATAATCCTCAAGGCTCATCCGTCGTGGAGTCGCGATCGTCATCGTTTCACCCCCTGATTTAGAAGCTACGGAGAGATTAATGGCTCAATCGCCGCCACGATCGCAGCCTTCTGTTCGTCATCATAGCCCCACCGCGCTAGGAAATCGGTATCGTCTCCAGCGCCTTGAATAACAGTCTGTTGGATAGATCGCAGGCGATCGTTCAGCCGCTGCAAGTTAAGTAATTGGATCAATTGCCGCGATCGCTGTTGAGTCTGCTGGGATCCCGCCGCCATCTCCAGATTGCCGTTGCGCCGATGGGTCAGTTCCATAGCTGTGGACATGGCCAGGTTTTTCGCCATCAAGTCGGCAATCAGTTCTGGATTTGTGCGTAACCCCTGGGCCACCGACTCCGTAGGTCGATCGGCGAGGGCAAATTCTCCCGATAAAAAAGTCACTAAAAAGCCCCGTGCACCGTTGGGCGTGGCCACCAGCGCCGTAATCGCCGCTGTCAGCACATCATCCGAGGGCTGGGCTGCTAGGAGATCCTGGGAAAGCGCGATCGCCTGCTCAAAGGTCACATCCGGGGGAATGGTAAAGGTGAGGTCAATATCGGCCATGGCTATCAGCTCAATTCTCTCCAAAGGGGCAGCATCGGCAGGAGTCCAGTCGGCAGTCTAGTTTGAGTCCGGTGGTGTAGGGTATTAGTAGGTCTGTCCTAATCCTACTATGGCCTTTCCCGCGCAACCCTCTCACTGACCTTTTACTCTACGGCGATCCGGCTCTATGGCGATCATCTCCTCCAAGCAACCCCACCCCGATGCCGATCCCCCTGAACAGGGACGATTACCGCTAGCAGAGTCTACGATCGCACCGGAGCAACGATCGCGCACCGTTAGCCCTGCCCGTCAGGAAGTCGATCGCCCGCAGCCCTCTGAGCGATCGAAAAACGAGCTATTACAGCCAGAATCTGCTCCAGAGGAAACCCTGCGGCAAGAGGAAAAGATTCGGCCCCAAAGCATTCGGGAATACGTGGGTCAGCGGGATTTGAAAGACGTACTGGATATTGCCATCCAAGCAGCGAAGGGGCGGGGCGAGTCCCTCGATCACCTGCTGCTCTACGGCCCACCGGGATTAGGCAAAACCACCATGTCCCTGATCCTGGCCACAGAAATGGGCGTCAATTGCAAAATCAGCAGTGCACCGTCGTTGGAGCGACCTCGGGACATCGTGGGACTGTTGATGAACCTGCAACCGGGGGACGTGCTATTTATTGACGAAATCCACCGCCTACCCCGCGTCACCGAAGAAATTCTCTATCCCGCCATGGAGGACTTTCGCATCGATGTGACGATCGGCAAAGGCCAGAGCGCCCGCACCCGATCGCTCAAACTGCCTCCATTTACGTTAGTCGGAGCCACCACCCGCGTGGGTGCCTTGACTTCGCCCCTGCGCGATCGCTTTGGCCTGATCCAGCGTCTACGGTTCTATGAACTGGATGAACTGACGGAAATTGTTCTGCGCACTTCGACTTTACTGGAAACGCCCATCACGCCACCGGGAGCCGAGGAAATCGCCCGTCGATCGCGGGGCACCCCTCGGATTGCCAATCGCCTGCTCAAACGGGTACGGGACTACGTGCAAGTCAAAAGCAGTGGCCCGATCGATGACGCGATCGCAGCGGAAGCCTTGGAACTATTTAACGTTGATCCCTGCGGTTTGGATTGGACCGATCGCCGCATGTTGACGGTAATGATCGAACGGTTCAACGGCGGGCCAGTTGGCTTGGAAACCATGGCGGCCTCCACCGGGGAAGATGCCCAAACGATCGAAGAGGTCTACGAACCCTACCTAATGCAAATCGGCTACCTCAGCCGTACGCCCCGAGGCCGAGTCGCCACCGCCGCCGCCTGGAAACATCTGGGCTACGAACCCCCCAGCAGCCAACTAACCCTGCTATCTTAAAGATTTGTAAAGATCGACTCAGCGGTTCTAGCGATCGCCCATGAGTTGGGGCAGTGATATCAAATTGACTGGTTTACCGATTTGTTCACCGTGGGGGAATTTGATCATGCGTCGTTTATTGTCTTGGATTCTTGGATTGTGGGTGGGGATCGTTGGATTCTGGAGTCACCCCCTGCCCTCGATCGCTGCGGTAACCGCAACTCCCAGTCCGGCTCCGGCCCAAGCAGAAGCGGCT
Organism: Alkalinema pantanalense CENA528; assembly: GCF_050753345.1. Lineage (NCBI taxonomy): Bacteria > Bacillati > Cyanobacteriota > Cyanophyceae > Leptolyngbyales > Leptolyngbyaceae > Alkalinema > Alkalinema pantanalense. Next base: position 108,181 of record NZ_JBLZFX010000002.1, read on the forward strand.
GAGGAGGGGCTGGAGCAAGCTTCGCCCCAGGAGTTTTTCAAGCAGATTGCCGACCTGCGGGAAAAAGCCTTTACTGCCACCAACGAGGGGAAATTTGCCCAAGCCGAGGACTATTGGACCACCCTTGTGCAAAAACTGCCCAACAATGCCGCACTGCTCAGTAATCGTGGCAATGCAAGGGTTAGCCAAGGCAAGCTAGAAGCCGCAATCGAAGACTTCAACGCCGCGATCGCCCTCTCGCCCAATGCCCCCGATCCCTATCTGAACCGAGGGGCAGCGTTGGAAGGATTAGGCCAGTACGAAGCCGCGATCGCCGACTATGACCATGTGCTGGAACTGGATCCCAATGATGCCGCTGCTTACAACAATCGGGGCAACGCCAAGGGCGGGCTGCGGCGCTGGGGAGAAGCCCTGACCGACTACCGCAAAGCATCATTGCTGGCCCCGGACTTCGCGATCGCCCGCGCCAATGCCGCCCTCGCCATGTATCAAATGGGCGACATCAAAGATTCGATTCGGGAAATGCGCAATATTATTCGCAAGTATCCCCGGTTTGCCGATATGCGAGCGGCCTATACGGCAGCCCTGTGGGCGATCGGGCAACGGGATGAGGCCGAAAGCAACTGGGCCTCTGCGATCGAACTGGATGCCCGGTACAAAGATCTCGATTGGGTGAAAACCGTCCGCCGTTGGCCCAATGACATCACCGTCGCCCTAGAAAAGTTCCTCAAGTTGTCCTAAACAATTCCCGCTAACCAGTCCGGCGTAATCTCCCGCACAGAACTCACCACCCGATCGGCTCCGGCTTGGCGTAATCCCTCACTGTAAGCCTCTCGACGATCGGCATCGGCGGCAATGTGGGGCGGCAACACCCCAAGCCCAAGCCAGCGACGATCGGGCTGGAGTTGCCGCGCCTTAACCACCGTGTGCATATCCGCCACCGTATCCCCCACGTAGGCCACTGGACGATCGCCCGGATGCTCTCCCAATTGCGTCAGTGCTGCGAATAATCCTGTGGGATCCGGCTTACCTGGCGCATCTTCCATCGCCACCAGCAACGGCGATCGCAGCCCCACCCGTTGGGTCAGCACAAACGTCGCCGAAGCCGTCGTCGCCCCACTAAAGAAGCCCCACTTCACCGCCGCCGCCGTCAAGGCGTCAAAGTAGGCCGCATCCACCAACAGCGGTTCCTGGGTGATGTAGCCCGTCCAAGTGCCATCCGGCTGCTCCCCGCGATATTTGCTCTGGAAAAAGGCAACGATCGTCTCATAGCTGAAATCCACCTGCGATCGGGCTTGCCCCTGCTGCTCAAAATAGCGGTAGATCAACTCCTGGGAGGCTTCCCAATCGTTATTCCACAGTCCTTCCCCCTTGAGGGCGTCAATATCCTGGGGAGTGGGTCGGTAGGCACCCTGGGTAAACTGTTCCACCGTGTCTGCCAAGGCCCGCCGATAGGAACCCGCCACATCCCGAATCACACCATCAATATCAAACACTAAAATCATTGCCCATTCCTCGATCGACTCCAGTCTCTAGAACATTCAAGCATGCAAATTCCTGGTACAATTATGGGCTGTACTTATTTAAAGCTTGGGACTGCGCTGGAGGCTAGGTTTGTCGAAGTTTATCTTAAAGGTTCTTTGGCTCGATAAAGATGTGGCACTTGCCGTTGATCAGGTCGTTGGAAAGGGTTCTAGCCCGCTGACCTGCTATTTCTTCTGGCCACGCAATGATGCGTGGGAACAAATGAAGACTGAATTGGAATCCAAGCACTGGATTTCTGAAGTCGATCGCGTGGAATTGCTCAACAAAGCAACAGAAGTCATCAACTACTGGCAAGAAGAGGGCAAGAGCCGCCCTGTGACGGAAGCTCAGTCTAAATTCCCCGATGTCATGTTCAGCGGTAGCGCCTAATTCTGCTGCCTAACGCTCAACTGAAACGCTGAAGAGCCTCCCCATTGCATTCAAAATTGAACTGCCCCCCTTTGAACTGAGAGGTTCACCAACCCAAAGTTCACTTAATCAAGGGGTCGCAAAGTCCTGATTCCGCTGGAGTTGGGGCTTTGTTTTTTAAGCACTGGAGGCAGGGTCTGGCGCTTGAGGCGGAGCTTGGCACTGCCCACGATCGCGACACTGGCTTCACTTGTAGCAATTTTATTGACCCCAATTCTGTTAGCCCCAATTTTGCTAGCCATAGCAGTGACAACGCCCCCCAAACTGACTAAAGGCAGACTGCAAAAGAACAACAGATCGATAGAATTGGCCAGTCATCCAAGACACTGACCCGTAATCCAAGTAATCTAAGAGTGCCAGATCCCATTTCGGGTTATCCATGTCACCCAATCGATCGATCTGAAGGGAAGCGTTCCGTTCCCTATGAACAGTCCACTTGAAAAAAATCCGTTAGATCGATCGGCAGTTCAATCGGAATCCTGGGGAGGAAATCATTAAGACTTTCAACTTTCAAGAGGATTTGGTAGGTTTGATGTCAACTCAGCCTGGTAAGTTTGAGGTCAACCTATTCAACAGAACTAGGTTGGGGTATGGCACCGATCCGATAAGCAATTCTGATTAAGTTAATTTCCATAGCGAATTGAAGGAGGATGGGTTTCCCCCGAATCCGGATTTTTTTGAGTTCTTTGAGATAATTCCGTTGGTAAGGTAGATCCGCATGACAAGCACCCTCAGCCCCGAACAGGTCGCACGTATTATTGGTAACCAGCATCAGGATCCGTTCGAGGTTCTCGGCGCTCATCAAATTGAACACAATGGCAGACTCGTCTGGGTCATTCGGGCCTATCAGCCTACTGCCGACAAGGTTTGGGTCATCTGTCCAGAAGAGCGGACGGAATACCCCATGCAACCACTGCACAATCCCCATTTCTTTGAATGTGTAGTGGATCTGCCGGAACTCAGTAACTATCAACTGCGGATTCAGGAAGGCAGTCACGAGCGCGTCATTTACGATCCCTACGCCTTTCGATCGCCCTGCCTCACTGACTTTGACCTCCACCTGTTTGGGGAAGGCAACCACCACCGCATCTATGAAAAGCTGGGGGCGCACCTGGCCGAGGTGAGCGGCATTAAGGGGGTGTATTTTGCCGTTTGGGCCCCCAATGCCCGCAACGTTTCCGTTCTAGGAGACTTTAACAGTTGGGATGGGCGGCAACATCAGATGCGCAGAGGCCCCACGGGCATTTGGGAACTTTTCATCCCCAGTCTGACCGTTGGGACGGCCTATAAATATGAGGTAAAAAACCAAGACGGCCACATTTACGAGAAGTCCGATCCCTACGGGTTCCAGCAGGAAGTGCGGCCTAAAACGGCCTCAATCGTGGCTGATCTCGACACCTACCAATGGAATGATGCCGCATGGATGGAGCAACGACGGCACTCGGAACCCATGCACGAGCCCATCTCCGTCTACGAAGTTCACCTGGGATCCTGGCTCCATGCCGCTTCGTCCGAACCCGCTGTATTACCCGATGGCACCCCAGAACCCGTAGTCGTGGTGTCTGACCTAAAGCCCGGTGCACGGTTCCTCACCTATCGAGAATTGGCCGACAAGCTGATCCCCTACGTCAAGGACGCAGGCTTTACCCATATTGAACTCCTGCCGATCGCGGAACATCCCTTCGATGGTTCCTGGGGCTATCAAGTCGTGGGCCACTACGCCTGCACCTCCCGCTTTGGCACCCCCCAAGACTTCATGTACTTCGTGGATCAGTGCCACCAAAACGGCATCGGCATCATTGTGGATTGGGTTCCGGGTCACTTCCCCAAGGACGGTCACGGACTCGCCTTCTTCGATGGCACCCATTTGTATGAACACGCTGACCCCCGCAAGGGCGAGCACAAGGAATGGGGCACCTTGGTGTTTAACTATGCCCGCCATGAAGTGCGCAACTACTTGGTCGCCAATGCGCTGTTCTGGTTTGACAAGTACCACATCGATGGAATTCGGGTAGATGCCGTGGCCTCCATGCTCTACCTGGACTACAACCGCAAACCCGGCGAGTGGGTCGCCAACCAATACGGCGGACGGGAAAACATTGAAGCAGCAGATTTTCTGCGGCAGATGAACCATGTGATCTTCAGTTATTTCCCTGGCATTTTGTCGATCGCGGAAGAGTCCACCTCCTGGCCGATGGTTTCCTGGCCCACCTACGTGGGGGGACTGGGCTTTAACCTGAAGTGGAATATGGGCTGGATGCATGACATGCTGGACTACTTCAGCATGGATCCCTGGTTCCGCCAGTTCCACCAAAACAACATCACCTTCAGCATGTGGTACAACCACAGCGAAAACTTCATGCTGGCGCTGTCCCACGATGAAGTGGTGCATGGCAAGAGCAACATGCCCGGAAAAATGCCGGGGGATGAATGGCAAAAATTTGCCAACATGCGCTGCCTCTATACTTACATGTTTTCCCATCCCGGCAAGAAAACCCTGTTCATGAGCATGGAGTTTGGCCAGTGGAGCGAGTGGAATGTGTGGGCAGATCTGGAGTGGCAGCTCTTGCAGTTCGAACCGCACAAGAAATTGCTTTCCTTCATGTCCGCACTGAACCAGGTCTACCGCAGCGAACCGGCCCTCTATAGCCAAGACTTTGCGGAGCCTGGGTTTGAATGGATCGATTGCAGTGACAATCGCCACAGTGTAGTGTCGTTTATCCGTCGGGCCAAGGATTCCGATGAATACGTGGTGGTGGTATGTAACTTTACGCCCCAACCCCATGCCCATTACCGGGTCGGGGTTCCCGATGCAGGGTTCTTCCAAGAAGTCTTTAACAGCGATTCTCGGGAATTCGGCGGCAGCAATATGGGCAATCTCGGCGGCAAATGGACGGAGGATTGGGGCTACCATAACCGGCCCTATTCGTTAGACCTCTGTTTACCCCCACTGGCAACGGTGATCTTGAGGCTCGATCGAACCAAGAATCCCAGCTTGCCTGACGCATCTGAATAATAGCCAGGTATCGAAGGATTAGACATTGAGCTAGTCTTCGACAAAATCCCCAACGGCTAATCATCAAGGATGAGGGGGAATTGCTCGGTTGAAGCCGGATGCAAACACCCCTCTTCAGCGATCGATCTCCCCATAGTCCTTGTCTTCAATTCTCATCGCGTCTTGTGCGCAGTTCGACCTACAACAACCCTGCGGTTTCATATAGTCGGCGGAGAATTCCTAAGATTTTATCGCCATAGTCCTGGTCTTCCCGCCAGCGCCCGCTGAGTTGACCGACCAACGGCGCAATGCCCCGCGTCACAAAGCGAAAACGCGGATCGACATTTTCCTGCACCAAGGGCTCCGTACTGGCATAGGCTTTCAGGTGTTGAATATGCGCCCGCACCCCAAGCCGTGCACTGGGAAAGGACGCCCCCTCCGTCCCGCCGCCTACAGTGCCCAACGCCCCAAAATTATTTTGACTCGCCTTAATGTCTCCCCCAAATCGCAGATAGTTCGTTTCCAAACACATCTGTGTGAAGGCAATGTCATAATCCACCCCTTCGATCGATCCTTCTTCGCGATACAGTTTGGCAATGTCAGGGTAATCGCGCACCGCCAATTCATTATTCGTCTTGAGGAACATCATCATTTGCAGTTCCGTGGTTTTGCCGTGCTCCATGATGAGATCGAAGGAACCGGGGCAAATCTTCAGAATCGATTTCAGGATGACCGTGCGGGTTTGGGCATCCCAACCTACAGAAACGTTGTAATCCCGCAGTTCGATCGCTTTGACAAACACCACATTGCGATAGGTAATCCGGCGCACCACTGGCACCTGGGACAGATCAATCCCTAGACGATCGGCCAAGTCGATGGGAATATAGGAATTGCCATTGACCAAAATTCCCTGTTCACCATAACTCTGGCCGTTCATGTTGATCGTGATCGGCGGGTAGGCGGGTTGCGGCGGTTGGGAGGATTCCACATCCTTGAGCCAAGCTTGCAGCCCGTCAGCAATACCTAAAGCCAGAGCCCGCCGTTGATTTTGGATAATGAAGCGATCGTCGGGATTGGTCAAAAAGCCAATTTGCAGTAACAGCGAAGGCGTCACCAACTGACGACAAAAAGCAAGATTACCCACGCCTACGGTGGTATCTGGCTTGGCTCCACGATTGGGCAACTGCGGTACCCGTTTGGTCAACGCCAGCAACAACAATTCCCCGTGGCGCTTACGTTGATCATTTTGGTTGATGTAAAAGGCGCTACATCCCCGCACCAAAGGATTGCTAGCCGAATCGGCATGAATTTCTAGGGAGACATCATCATTGCGGCCCCGCAGGTTAATCCAATCCAGGGTTTGCTGCAAGCTCAAGTCATCGGGGACAGCCAACACTTCCAATTTGCGCGATCGTAGCTCCGTCAAGACCGTATCCCGCAGCAAAATCATTTCCCGCGCTTCTGTGGTGCCTCCAGCGATCGAGCCTGGATCGGATTTGCCATTTTCTAATCCCCCGTGGGCTGCGGAAAGAAAGATTCGTCCCATACCGATGTCTTCTATGATGCTTGTCCATTATGGCCGAAGAATTTTGGGATGCAACGGCTAGCTTGAAAGCGTTCCCTGAGTACAACCAAGAATAGCCCGCCCTAGGCCACCGAAGGAATCCGCCAACAGCCGCTCAGTTCTTTTGCCGCATTACGTTCACAGCATCTAAAGGGGTACCCAAGCACGGTTCTTTACGACCGTTCTCAACTTGGCGACGGGCCACTGCTTCTTGAAAGGTACGAATCATTTCAGAATCTTTAGGATCGAGTAATCGCGCCTCGATCGTAAATCCAATGCCTTTAGAGGATTGATCGCCGATCGGAAACGGCCCCGATTGCCAAGCCCCTTTTTTGGGGCCTACGGGAGGAATGATTTCCTCGTAGTAATAGCGTTTGATGGCAGGAGCATAGATGCACAACCAAGGACTGTAGCGATCGGGCAGGGAGTGAAACGTGCCTTGAAACTTCACCTGAATGGGCACTTCGCTATTATTCGCAGGCATCAATATTTTCAGTTGGGCTTGAGAGATCGGATCATGGGTGGCACTCAATAAGTCTTTCAGACTTTCAACCAGTTGCGTTGAAGCTGTCACGATCGCGGCCAGTCCTCCTACAACTCCACTGACTATTAGCAACCGACGATTTAAGGGATGCTGCGACAAAAGCTCATCCACCTTCTCGCCACGAGTCTCACCATTGGCAGGGGCTGATTGTATGGATGAATTTGGCGGTTGATCGTCACTGGGTTTAGGAGAATCAGCCATGACAGAGACCTTCACTGACGGAGCGATAGGTAGAAGACGCCCTGATTGTGTTAACCAGAGACAGCTATCCAAAAACCTTGATGACAGGATAATTCGGCCCGATTCCGCAATTCACCCTTAGAAAGATAATTTAATATTCCTCTTCCTCGGGTACTAGTTTCCGCTTGGCCTTTGATCGCTTACGCAACGGATACTGGCGCGTCCAAGAGATATCCCTGGTCGATCGCCGCTTGCAGCAAGACTTCCACATAATCACCCAACACAGGCGCACCCACCCCGATCGACTGGGCACGGCGGCGCACCTGATCTGCCGTCACCTGATTTTTTTGCCAACTGTGCCCTTGGGTTTGGTAGTTGTGCAGGATGGGTTGCAGGAGATCGAGGGCAGCAGCAAACTGGGCATCCGCCGTTTCTCGAGCTTCAAACTCCTGCCAGAGGGGATAGAGATCTGCTTGAAGTTCGATGGGCAATAGGCCAAATAGGCGATCGGCGGCTTGCTGTTCCCGATCGGCCTTGGTCGTCAGAAGTTGCTCGTCATAGCAAAAGGTATCGCCCGCATCAATTTCCACCAAGTCATGAATCAGCAGCATTTTCAACACCCTTAGCAAATCCACAGGCTGCGCTGCATATTCCTGCAAGACGATCGCCATCATGGCCAAATGCCAGGAATGTTCTGCATCGTTTTCCCGGCGGGAACCATCGGTCAGCAGGGTCTGCCGAAGCACCTGTTTGAGGCGATCAATTTCCAAAATAAACGTTAGTTGCTGGTGCAGACGAGGCGAGGCGGGCAACATTCCCGGAGAGGTTAAAGACATCATAAGCATGAAGAAATCTTTAGAATAGAAGGAAAAAACGATTTAACTGGAGTGTTTTACATGGTTTCAGCAGACCTAATCTCCACCTTAAAAAGTCTGAGTCGCTCAGATAAGTTCCATATCATGCAGCTTTTGCTCTCAGAACTCGCCCAGCAGGAAACCGATCTCATTCAACCGGAACAAGCTTATCCCGTATGGTCTCCCTACGGTGCGGACGAGGCGGCGGACACAATGCTAAAAGTACTACAAGCTGCTAAAGCTCAAGATCATGCGTAATGCTGAGCGCTATCCATTTCTTGCAGGCGACCCAACTTTAGGTGAAGCGAGTTTCCGCCCCTATTTGCCATTCACTCTGCTTAACCAACAAGCTTCTGTCTCAGCCCTAGCACTTCTAGATACTGGTGCAAGTGTCAATGTGCTGCCATATTCAGTAGGAGTGGAGCTTGGTTATCATTGGGAGCGGCAAACAACATCCCTGAGCTTGACTGGAAATTTGGCTCAATATGAAGCGCGTGTTGTCCTTGCCCAAGCAGTCATAGGGCAATTTGAGCCTGTTCAATTAGTACTTGCGTGGACACAAGCTACTAATGTCCCACTCATCTTGGGGCAGGTCAATTTTTTTATGGAGTTTGATGTTTGCTTCTACCGTTCACAGCTAGCGTTCGCAGTGAGCCCTAAAGCTTCTGATGCGGAGTAGATTAATCGCCTTTACCAGCCATCTCGCTCACTATCGGCTCACAGTAGCGTTGGGTTGAGGCTGCCTGTTGCAAACTGTAGGAAGCGCTGGGCACTAGGATAAACTCGCTGGCTCCGATCGTGTTTTTTCGATCGCGGCGTTCGGCCTTCTGCTGATCTCGCACATTGCCCCAATCATAGGTATAGCCCAAGCCTGTCCAAGGCACTCCCGGCCCACTGCGAAAACTTTGAAAGTAGAGATTTTTATAAAAGGCAGGGTAGTCGGCAATATTTTTCACCGTCGGTTTGCTGGCATTGCTAGTGTCGAATGTCAGTGCACACTGGCGATCGGTAATGCTGGGATTAACGCAAGGCCGAAACAGATCCGTCGGGCTGACCCACATTTCAACAAACAAGTCATACTGCCAATCGGGATGGAGTCCTAGGTATTGCTTCAGCCGCTGGTTGAGATCGGCGATCGAGGCTTGGGGGTGTTTTTTCAAATAGTTCTGGCAGAATTCCTTCACCTGGGGAGCCGCCGTCACCCAGACCACAAAGGCTTCACTGGCCGCCGTATGGGTGCTGGGCTTGATGAAGCGATCGTAGGCCGCTTGGCTTTTCCAAGTCACCACCAGTAAGCGAGTTTTATCAGCATTCCACACCAGCTTGGGATTATCCGGCGTAATCGCCCAGAGGGAATCCACATTTTCACCCGGATCTACCCTGGCCGCATCTTGCACTGCAGAGGGATAGCGCGGATCGATCGGCGGTACCGGACTTTCAGGAGAAGACGCTTGGGCCAACGATCGGCAGGGAACCAGCCCCAATAGCAATACCAACCCGAACCTTTGCAGAGATCCCTTCATCCCGATCGTGCCCCCTAGGGTGAATTACAGATTTTCTTTTAGGGTAGGTAATCTCGCTGCAAATTGCCAGGCAGTATCGCCCAAAGACACCTAATCTGAGCACAGGAGATAGCCTCTTGGAATCGATTATTTGTGCCCCTCGACCATTTCTTCCAATCTCAAAGCCTCCATCAATTGCTTCAAATCCAAGTACATCGTGCGATAGGGATTTGCAGGAGGTAAAGGAGCATTAGGAGTCGCGAACTCAAAGCCAAACTGACTGTAGAAACCAGAGACATCGTAGGCTGGATCAACATCAGCATCATAAAGCGCGTCAACCGTGATGAATCTCACACCAATGATTGGCATAACCTCAGTCATCACATAGTCAATTGCCCAATCAACCAATCGCACACCAAGCCCTTTAGTGCGTCGATCTACTGCTAATAGTCCGATCTTCACCGCAGGAAACGTCCGATACTTCACACCTTCTGCCTCCAAAAGCGAATCTTCAACCTGCAACTTATCCGCTAGGAGCGTAATATAGCCAGCTAAGGCATCCTCAATGCGAACAATCCAGCATTGACAGAGAAATGAATCCATGTCCCGGTAAATCCGCCCTTGCTTCCAATAGGTTGTGAATTCCCCTCTAACACAACGAAACCCCTGTCCTAGGGATCGAAGATCTAGGGTCAAGGGTTCAATGCTGATTTGGGAAAAATCTACCCCGCCAAATTTACCTAAACTAGCCATGCTTCTGCGCTTTACGACGACGCGCAGCTATCCGCTTAGCCAGAGCCAGCATCCGATCGTTAACAACTGTAGTACCAGAATCGATCGCTTCGAGCAGCTTCTTAGCAGCTTCGCCAGAAACCGGTTGAGATTGCGTATGGAAAGGATATTTCATCAGAATAGGAGCTTGCTGGTTCATCTATCGTAGCAAACCGATCATCCCGACATCCCTGACTAAACAATACACAAACCAATACAAAAGGTCAGATCGATCGCCCGAAAATCCTGTTAAAGTTTAGCCATTCAACCTCCACTGTCCAACCTGCGCACTGCCATGAACGTTCCTCGTCTGCATCCAGACACGATCGAAGCTGTCAAAGAGCGTGCTGATATTTACGATGTCGTTTCGGAACATGTTGTCCTGAAAAAGCAGGGTAAAGATTTTGTCGGCTTCTGTCCCTTCCACGACGACAAACGTAACCCCAGCTTCAGCGTTTCCCCCAGCAAACAGTTTTATTACTGCTTTAGCTGCGGCGCAGGGGGGAATGCGATCAAATTTTTGATGGAGATTGGCAAACGCAACTTCAGCGAAGTCGTGTTGGATCTGGCCAAAAAGTACCAAGTCCCCGTGAAAACCCTGGATGTGGAACAGCGGCAGGAACTCCAACGCCAACTTTCCGTGCGGGAGCAACTGTACGAAATTCTGGCCCTGACCGCGAAGTTCTACGAATACGCCCTACGGCAACCGGCGGGACAGGTCGCCCTGAATTATTTAATCCAGCAGCGACAGCTTTCGGAAGAAACGATTCAGCAGTTCCAACTAGGCTATGCACCGGGCGGATGGGAAACCCTCTACGGCTATTTGGTAGAGCAGAAAAAATATCCCGTGGCCTTGGTGGAGCAGGCTGGATTACTCGTACCGCGTAAGGAAGGGGGCGGCTTTTACGATCGTTTCCGCGATCGGTTGATGATTCCAATTTTGGATCTGCAAGGTCGGGTGATTGGCTTTGGGGGACGATCGCTGGGCGATGAGCAACCAAAATATCTCAACTCGCCGGAAACCGAACTGTTTGACAAAGGCAAAACCCTCTATGGATTGGATAAAGCCCGCGCCGCGATCACGAAAACTGACCAGGCGATCGTCGTGGAAGGCTATTTCGATGTGATTGCCCTGCACGCCGCCGGAATCACCAGCGCTGTCGCCTCCTTGGGCACCGCCTTGGGCAGCCATCAAGTCCGGCAACTCCTGCGCTACATGGAATCCAAACGGGTGGTTTTTAACTTCGACGCCGATCGGGCGGGGGTGCAAGCCACGGAACGGGCGATCGGGGAAGTGGCCAATCTGGCTTACCAAGGCGATGTGCAGTTACGGATCCTCAACATTCCCGACGGCAAGGATCCCGACGAGTTCTTAAAACACCACGCCCCCGCAGCCTACGAAACGCTCCTGGAAAACGCGCCCCTGTGGATCGATTGGCAAATCCAGCAGACGATCCACCCTCGAAATCTCCAGCAGCCCGATCAGATGCAGGCCGCTACGGAGGAATTGGTCAAATTACTGGGAAATCTGCCCAATCCGACCCTAAGAACCCATTACATTCAGAAATGCTCGGAATTACTTGGCCAGGGAAACACAAGGCTCGTCCGGCAGATTGAAGAGAACCTGCGGCTCCAGGTCAAAGGGCAACGCTGGCATGGCCGATCGGCCAAATGGCAGACCCCCGGTGACCGATCGCTCTTGGAAGAAGCCGAATCTCAACTATTGCAACTGTACCTCCATGCCCCCCAGCATCGTTCCACAATTGTGGAAGTCTTAGAAGAACGGGATTTGGAATTCAGTCAGTCCCACCATCGTTTTCTCTGGCGACAAATTTTAGACATTCAATCCGCCAATCCCACGGCTTCGGAATTTGCCGCCCCAGATGCGCCGGATTTGTTGACCTTGCTGCGCGATCGTTGCACCGAATTTCCCACGGAAATGACACAGGTGTACCGCCTGTTTGAGCTGGATGAAAAGACCACCACGGACATTCAGCGGGCGGAATTGGTGATTCGTACGGCAGCCGCAGCTATGGAGCGAGTCATGTGCGAAAAGCGCCGCCGCCATTTTCTCGATTTATGGAAAAATACCGACTTCGTGACCTCGCCGGATCTGGGGCAGTACTACCAGCAAAAGATCTACGCCGAAGATCAACGGATTCGTGAACTCGATCGGCAGCGTCAGGTGAACTTTTCCGATCTCGTCCTTACACCTTGGCTAGGCGAATAGCTTTCAACAGAAACCAGGATTCTAGCCCCCCAAATTTGACCAAAAGGACTAAACAGAACCCCGGTTTCCCAAAAAAGGGCTAAACAGAAACCGGGGTTCTTTTAACAGCTAGGCTTCTTGCCTAAATTTGTCAAAGAACCCCGGTTTCTCAAATTCTCCCAACGCTAGTCGTCGCAATAGAGCGTCTCGCGGGTGTCCCGACCTGTGACGGAATTGCGACCTGTGGCCAGTTTGCAGAGCAGTAGCCGCGTATCTTCCCGCATCTGGGTATCGGTGAAGTCTGCGCCATCAATCTTGGAACGCTCAAACTTGGCATTGAACGCAAACGCCCCTTCCAAGTTGGCATCGCTCAAGTCCGCTTCCGAAATACGGGCACTGTCCAACGTCGCATTCCGCAAATCCGCCCCCACGAGGTTAGAGGCTTCTAAATTCGCAGCAAAAAAGCTGACCCCTTGCAGATTGGCATGGCTAAAGTTCGATTCCCGCAGGTTGGCATGGTTGAAGCTGGAATCGGTTAAATCCCGGTTGGAAAAATCTCGGCCTACAAGAAATTCTTTGTTATAGTCCTCTGCCCAGGCCGGAGCTAGCGTGCACAGTAACCCGATCGCCACGATCGCCATCCCTATCACCCAGCGCTGCCACCGGAAGGAAAACTTTTTGATCCGTAATTCGCTACGCATTTCAGTACGCATTCACCAACTGAATCTTTTCAAACAATCTGCCTATTCTTAGATCGTACATCGGTGCGGCACGGTCGTAACTAAGGGAACGCTAGAAAAGACCATGAGAAACTCGTCTATGAGCGCCCAATCTTCCTCCAATCCTGCCCCCGATCCTGGCTTACTAGGAGAACAGTTAGTGGCCCAATGGGTCGCGACCAAAGGCGGCACTGTGCTGTACCAGCGCTGGCATTGCCGTTTTGGAGAATTGGATGTTGTGGCGCTCAATGCTGCTGCTGACCTAATTTTCATCGAAGTCAAAACCCGTCAGCCTTACAATTGGGATTCTGATGGATCGTTAGCCATCACCCGCAGCAAACAAACCAAACTCTGGAAAGCTGCACAGTGTTTCTTTCTCAAGCATCCCCAATACACCGATCGCCCCTGTCGCTTTGATATTGCGCTGGTGCATTACTCTCCTCAATCGCGAAGCCAACCCACTCAACCTGGGTTTAGCCGCACGATCGCAGGGTATCAACTGACTTTGGTGAACTACTTAATCAACGCTTTGGAATTTAACCAACGTCTTTAAACGATCGAGATTTTTCACAAGATTTCTCAGCTCTAGACCACTGCATCACTCCTACTGCACGCAGATCCTTTCGCAATTCGTCACACTGAGCCCCTTAGCGATGTCTATTGAAGGTTAGCTGAGCCTACACCCTACCCTATGAGACTGCTCAACCCAGTCCAATAAAGGTCTATTCAATAGAGCATCTACTAATGAGTCTTGAATCTAATCAATCCTGAATCTAATCAATCCTGAATCTAATCAATCCTGAATCTAAGTAAAGTGAAATCTGCTCATCACAAGCAGTATCCCTGCACAATGTGGCTTAAGCTTTCACCCTAAGCCAAGGTTTCAGGACAATATCCTAATCCCTGCACAAACTGGCCTCGAAAGGCTTCAATTTCTGCCCGGTCAGGATGACCATGGGACACCACTGCGATTTGATACCGTTGCATTACATCGATCGGCATCTGGCCCATTTCTAAGCCCCAAAGGGCCATCTGGACTCGAACGTTGGGGTCGTAGGGAATGCCCAGCTCATTCAGGAAGGCGCGAAAATCACCATCCTGCTGCGGGTTAAGTGGGTGTTCAAACTTAACTCGCACCACCCATCCATCAATTTGATGAATCACCGTCATGAAGAGAAGCGGCAATTGGGTATTCGCATGCAGAAACTCAACAATCCGAAGGGTGAGGCTGGCATTCGCAAGGTAGTAGAGGTAATCCATAGAACATGTCCTCGCAAATGCGACACTTCAATCATCGACGGCAACCCGCTGTAAATGTAGGGGAATATCCCCCAACCTAGGAGCGGGAACCTACCCAAAAAATGTGAATTTCCAGGGCAGAAATCTTGGAGGATAAATCTTTAGTGAATGGAGATTAAAAAATGTATTGACAGATGCATTTATGCGCTTCTAACTTCTCACTTCTTAACAATCTGTGAAGTTAGTTTCTGTACTCTATCGTTATTGTACACATTCTCCATAGTTCTACACATTTCCTCTGGTTCCATTCCCCTGTACCCTAGTGGTCTAGACTCTAAGTTTCGATGCAATTCCATGGATCTCGATCGCAGCCTTTCAGCCTATGACTACACCTTACCGGAGACGCAGATTGCCCAAAATCCGGCTAATCCACGAGATCATTCTCGGCTGATGCTGATTCCCGATCGCACCCTGCATCGCCATCAGCATTTCTATGAGCTAGAGCAGTTTCTCAAACCCGGTGACCTGTTGGTCATGAACAACACCCGGGTCATTCCAGCCAGATTGTACGGCCACAAGCCCACCGGAAGCCAGGTTGAAGTTCTCTTACTGGAAGAAAAAAGTCCCAACCAATGGTTAGCCCTGGTTAAACCGGGCCGCAAGTTGCAACCTGGTGCAGTCATCGAATTTACACCGATCGCCCCCCAGGACACCTCCGTACAATTAGCTGCTACGATTCTCGATCGAGACCATGCCACCGGCGGAAGATTGCTGGAATTTAAGACTGCGACCAATCAATCTTTGCTAGAGGTGATTGAGCAATACGGGCACATGCCCTTGCCGCCCTACATTCAAGACAGCCAATCCACCCCGGAGCAATATCAAACGGTCTATGGCGATCGCCTCGGTTCCGCCGCGGCCCCCACCGCAGGACTGCACTTCACACCAGAGCTACTGGAGCGGTTAACCCAAAAGGGCATCGATCGGGCCTTTGTCACACTCCATGTAGGCGTTGGCACCTTCCGCCCCGTGGAAGTGGAAGACATTACTCAACACGAGATGCATGGGGAATGGATCGAAGTGCCTGCCGAAACCGTTGAGAAAGTGCGGCAGACCCAAATCAACGGAGGGCGTGTGATTGCGGTAGGGACAACATCCGCTCGATCGCTCGAAGGAGCCTCGCAACGATCGGGCAAACTAGAACCCTACTGCGGGAAGACCGAGATTTTTATTTATCCCGGTTATAAATGGAAAACTGTGGATGGCATGATCACCAATTTCCATCTTCCCAAATCGAGTTTGATGATGATGATCAGCGCGTTGATTGGCCGTCAGCGGCTGTTGGATCTCTACGCCGAAGCGATTCGAGAGAACTACCGTTTTTATTCCTTTGGAGATGCGATGCTGATTTTGCCGGAGGCCAAGATCTAGCCCGGAGCCAGTGCCTACCCAAGCATCTAGCAAAACAACGCAGCGAATTAGCACCCATCACAGCAAATTCATGGGGTCAATGTCGATCGTCAGGCTGACGGAATTGCCGCAGTACGATCGTAGCATGGCTAAATCAGGCAAGGTGGGGTCAGTGTCAGGCAGCACCTTCACTAGAATTTGCCAACGATAGCGCTGGGCTACTCGCAAAATTGCCGCTGGGGCCGGGCCGAGGAGTTCATAGTTGGCCTGCGGCTGGGCTAGAATTTTGGCCACGCGATCGGCGGCCTTTTGCACCGCAACCGCATCGGGACTACTAAAGCGCAATAGAATTAAGCGTCCCGTCGGGGGATAGTTCAGCGTGGCTCTCAGGGGCAATTCCGCCTCTACAAACGCAGCATAGTCCTGTTTGACCACGGCCTGCACCACAGGATGTTCAGGGGTATAGGTCTGCAAAATCACGCAACCCGGATCGGCTCCACGGCCCGATCGACCCGCCACTTGCAGCAACGTCTGGAACGCGCGTTCACTGGCCCGAAAATCCTGGAGATGGAGAATCCCATCCGCCGCCACAATCCCTACTAGCGTTACCTGGGGCAGGTCAATTCCTTTCGTCAGCATTTGCGTCCCCACCAGAAGATCTGCCTCTCCGTTAGCAAAGCGCGTGAGCAAAGCCCGATGTGCTCCTTTTGTGCGGGTGGTATCACTGTCAAATCGCAGGACGCGCACCTCGGGAAACAGCTTGGTTAGCTCTTGGGTAACTTTTTGAGTCCCACTTCCAAAATGCTTGAAATAGGGAGAGGAACAGTCTGGACAATGCTGAGGTTGCACTTGGGTATAACCACAGTAGTGACAACGCAGAAGTTCCACAGCATCTGCATGGGTATGATGGTAAGCCAGAGGAACATCACAGTTTGGACAATCCATTACATAACCACAACTCCGACAGGAAACATGGGTGCTATGGCCACGACGATGAATAAATAAAATGCCTTGTTGTCCAGTTTGTTTTAGTTGAGTTATTTTTTCTTGCAACGCTCGACTAAACATCGATCGATTCCCAGATTGTAATTCGTACCGCATATCTACGACTTTGATCTGGGGCATGGGTCGATCGTGAATTCGCCGAGGCATAGAAAGATAGATCGAGTCCGATCGCTGGGCCATAACCCAACTTTCAAAAGACGGTGTAGCGGACCCTAAAATTAAGGGACACTGTTCTAACTGCGATCGCCATTGGGCTACCGTTCGGGCATGGTAACAGGGCGCAGGTTGATCTTGCTTAAAACTAGAATCATGTTCTTCGTCTAAAACAATTAATCCCAAATTGGGTAAGGGTGCAAAAATGGCCGATCGGGTGCCGATGACAACCTGGGGCTGCCCCAGCAACATTTGCCGCCAAGTGTCATAGCGCTCGCCATCAGATAGCGCACTGTGGTAAACGCACACTCGATCGCCAAATCGAGCTCGGAAGCGATCTGTCAATTGCGGGGTTAAGCCAATCTCTGGCACCAAGATTAGCGCAGACTTTCCTTGGTGCAACAATGGCGCGATCGCTTGCAGATAGACCTCCGTTTTACCGGAACCGGTCACCCCATGCAGCAGCACTTGCTCAGAGCCTTGCAACGATCGGAGTTTCCCAAGCACCTGGGTTTGATCCTCCGTAAGTACCTTCGCAGTATCGACCTCCATACGCGACTGTTCTTGGCGTAGCATTTCCCGCAGTTGCAGCGTCACCCAACCTTTTTTCTCCAAGGTTTTCACCACGGAAGCACTGACTTGACATTGGTTCAGGAGTTCCGCCAGCCAAATTTCTCCACCGCACCGCTTCAGATGTTCTAAGACCTCCCGCTGTCGATCGCTCAACTCCTCCTCGAGATGACTCACTTCGGCTACTAACGTCACGGCTTGCTGTTGCTTCGTCCGAATCTGGTCTGGGGGCTGTAAGTAGCTTTCTACTAGTCCCAAAGTTTCCAATTCTTGGACTGCTCGGCTAGCTCCCTTGACCTTCTGTTGAATAAACTTCCAGGAATAATCCCCGGTTTTACTCTGTTGCAGTAAGGCCCAAAGCTTCTCAGCCGGGGGTGTTAATTCAGGCAAGGAGTTTTGCGTCTGCGCCTGCTCTGTTTGCAGGCGCAGACGCCGCTGCGATCGCGTCAACAATCCTGGCGGTAACGCAACCCGAATCACCTGCATGAGGGAGGTTTGGTAATAGTCTGCAACCTGGTTCAACAATTGCCAGTAGGTCGGCGGAAAAAAAGCACGACTAACGATCGCCTCAATGCTACGAATTTGGATTGGATCCAAATCAGCGGGTAAAGATTTCACCCAACGAATGACGATCGCTCCCACCTGTTGAGCTCCAAAGGGCACCGTTAGCACATCCCCAACGGCAATCTCAACCCCCTGCGGAACCCCATAGGTGTAGAGGCCCTGCGCTCCTGGACAATCGACCAACACTTCTATCCATCGAGTTAAGGGAGAAATCTCCACCCCAGAAATGCTTGAAAGATGATCCAAAGATGACACAGGCAGCTTTCCCAACGATCGAGCAAAAATCTCCTAAATGACTATAGCGAATTCTTCTCCAACCTTAGCCTGCCCCTGGCTGTCTTACCTCACAAGAGCACTTTGCAATTCCCCCTTCGTGCATCCCCTTAAATCCGTAGGATGGAGCATTACCACTGCGAGAAATTAACCCAACAGGCAGGGATGAAGGAATTCATCGATCGCTTCCTAGCCTGTTGGGTCATCATCCTAAAGCTTAAGAAAAAGTGCAGAACTCGTCTAAAAGACACAAGAAAATGTTAAAAAACTTACATTCAGAAAAACATTGAAAAATTTTGTAATTTTTGTAGAGTGCCTAGCTTCAATTAATCCTTAATTACCCAGGTTATAGGTAACCACCAATTCCAACTTGTTGCTAATCTACCCAGTTATAGATTTAGGATTTAGGATTAACTACTAACTTATTGATATTTGCCAATCAGTTTACAAGTTAAATCACTTTCCCACCCTAGATAAAAATTCTGCCCTATCTCATGAAGGCAATAAGCGATGTAAACTTTTGAAGCATTTCGTTAAATAAACTACAGAATATAATTCTTTGAACTTTAAAATCTAAACCTAACAGAGGTTTTTCGGTAAGAGTCAGGATCTCTTGAACTAGAGCTCAAGCTTGCAAAATACATGAATCCATTTAGTCCGTCAAATCCCCAGAGCCCGAGAATTTGAGATTTGTTTGCATCTCCGCTTGAGCTTGATCAATATTTTCTGGTGCAACGTTTACCATTCAACTGAATCTTTACTCTTCCCCTGAAAATTTTTACTCATCTAGAATAGAGGTATTGTTAGCCTCATTTAATCAGTTCAATATAACCCATTGAACAATTGCTTGTCCTTTCAAAATCAATAAAATCCGGGCATGAAGGATTTACTCCACATCATCATTGAGTAGACTAAAAAGTTTTTCAGATCACTGTTCCCTGTTCTATTTCTCTACTAGTGATTTATCACTGATGTTGAAACACCATACATGATTTTAAGATGAGCAGAAAATTGAACACCAAATCCCATTTAGAAGTTATTTCAAGTGAAACACAATCGAACAAGGGAAATTCATTAGCATCTATCCAAGAGGAATCCTTTGACAATTTGCTGGAAATCAATGCTGTAGATTTAGGTAGTGGAGATCTAGACACTGGAGATCTAGTAAGCCTAGAAGTTTTTGATGAATCAGACGAGTTTGATGACTCCAGTAATCTAGAATCTCTAGGAGAGAACGTTCAACATACTTGGACAACAACCTATAGCCGTGGTATTTCCGACGATGCGATCGGTTCTTTCTTCAAGGAAATGGCGCGCTATCCTCTGTTGAAAGCCGATCAAGAAATTGAATTAGCCCGTCAGATCCGGGTAGGCCACGAAATTGAGCAACGTCGAGAAAACTTAATGGGGGATCTCGATCGGTTACCCACAAAGTCAGAGTTAGCACATTATCTTGCCTTAACCGAAAAACAACTGGATCATCAGTTATATCTCAGTCGAGTGGCTAAACGGACGATGATCCGCTCCAATCTCCGCCTTGTTGTTTCGATCGCAAAGCGATATTTGAACCGGGGGGTTCCATTTCTAGATTTGATCCAGGAAGGTGCACTAGGTTTACACCGAGCGACTGAGAAGTTTGATCCAGACAAAGGATATAAATTCTCTACCTATGCCTATTGGTGGATCAGACAGGGTATTACCCGCACAATTGCCAACGATGCTAGGACAATTCGTCTACCCATCCACATTGTAGAAAAACTCAACAAGTTGAAACGGGCTCAGCGCGATCTCCGACGAGATTTAGGTCGCAATCCCACGGAAGGGGAGCTGGCCACTGCCTTAGCCATTCCTACTGAGCAAGTTTCCTATCTCCAGCAGGTGCGTCGTCAGTCCCTGTCCCTGAACCACCGAGTTGGCAAAGGGGAAGATACAGAGTTACTAGATTTGCTAGAAGATGGCGTCACCCAATCCCCTGAAGCTCAGATGAGTGAAGCCGTCATGCGACAGGAGATTACTGAAATTTTAGGAACGGTTCTCACCCAACGGGAAAGAGATGTGATTTCCCTGCGGTATGGCTTAACGACTAGCAAACCTTGCACCCTTGAAGAAGTGGGTTGTATTTTTAATCTTTCTAGAGAGCGAGTCAGACAAATTCAAAGTAAAGCAATGCGGAAACTGAGACGACCCCAGGTTGCTGAACGTCTTAAAGGATGGTTAGGCTGATTGTGATTTTTGTAGAACTGAATCTAGGGGAGTGACGGGATGTGAATGAGACTAACCTAGATCTCGCATCCATAGGACAATAGTTGCTGGACTGAAGTTACTAGAGTGATTGTCCGTTGAAATGTCTCCTAGATTTGGAGCTTGATAGCAGGAGGTTAAAAATGACAATTTGGGTCAATGAACAGTTGGATCCCGCTGGGTTACTATATGTCTGTATTGCTTGCTGTGATGAACAGCAGGCTCACGACTGTCGCCAATCCTTTGAGGAAAATCTGACCCACCAACAGAAGTTAGCCGGATGGATAGTTCGAACCCGAACAGTACAATCGTGGGATGAAGTTCCTGCTAGTGCGTTAAAACTGGACTAAATTGGATGGAATCCCTTGAATAGATTTACCGTTGCGAGGCGATCGTCGTGATTCTGAATACCCTGATCCAATCTGAGCAGCAACAGGCTGAACCTTGGAATTCCGAGCAGTTTGATGCCCATGTTATGTCAACCTATGGGCGTTTTCCTCTAACCTTGGTTCGGGGTTCAGGGTGCCGTGTCTGGGACGATCGGAATCATGCTTATTTAGACTTTGTAGCAGGGATTGCAACTTGCACCTTAGGTCATGCGCATCCAATGATGGTGCAAGCTGTGACACAACAAATGCAAACCCTACATCATGTCTCTAATCTCTACTACATCCCACCCCAAGGGGATCTGGCGAAGTGGTTGGTAGAGCATTCCTGTGCCGATCGGATCTTTTTCTGTAACTCTGGAGCTGAGGCCAATGAAGGCGCGATCAAATTAGCTCGGAAGTATGCCCATGTCCGTCGGGGTATTGAGAATCCGGTGATTGTGACTGCTCAGGCCAGTTTTCATGGCCGTACCCTTGCGACTGTGACTGCCACTGGTCAACCCAAATACCAGCAGAACTTCAGTCCCTTGGTGCCAGGATTTTTCTATGTGTCCTACAACGATTTTGCTGCCCTAGAAGCCACAATCGCGGAACTAGATGCAGAAACTCCCCAAGTTGCCGCTATTCTTTTGGAACCGCTACAAGGAGAAGGAGGAGTACGTCCCGGCGATCGTACTTACTTCCAGCAGGTGCGTCAATTGTGTGATGAGAAAGGGATTTTGCTGATTCTCGACGAAGTGCAAACGGGCATGGGGCGCACGGGGCATCTTTGGGGGCATGAGACCTTAGGGATTGAACCCGATATTTTTACCTCGGCAAAAGGGTTAGGGGGCGGGGTTCCGATCGGAGCTGTTCTGTGTAAAGCATCCTGTGACGTGTTTCAGCCGGGGGATCATGCTAGTACCTACGGTGGTAATCCCTTTGTCTGTGCTGTAGCTCTATCTGTTTGCCAGACCCTAGAACGGGAGCATATTTTGGAGAATGTGCAGCAACGGGGTGAGCAGTTGAGAATGGGACTTCGGCAATTGGCTAGCAAGTATCCCCATCTCATTGCGGAAGTCCGAGGTTGGGGCTTGATTAATGGTCTGGAATTGAAGGCAGATCAGCCAGTGACCGCGATCGAAGTGGTTAAAGCTGCTATGCAACAAGGGCTTTTACTGGTTCCCGCAGGCCCTCAGGTGGTGCGGTTTGTTCCCCCATTAATCGTCACTACAGATGAGATTGACGAAGCCTTGGCCCTATGCGATCGGGCCTTTGCCCAAGTTTAAAGTCTCTCTGCTCTATAAGGTGACTACAACTGTCTCTTTCCGATTTGCAGTTGATCTGTATACAATGAAAGACTGCATGAAATGTTGAACATTCACAGCTTGGAGAACGAAGCATGTCCCGTGTATGTCAGTTGACTGGCAAAAAAGCTAATAATGCCATGGCGGTGTCTCACTCCCACCGTCGAACCAAGAAGTTGCAAGAAGTGAATCTGCAATGGAAGCGGATTTGGTGGGCGGAAGGAAATCGGTTTGTGCGTTTACGTCTTTCCACAAAAGCAATTAAAACCTTGGAACTCAAGGGATTGTCTGCCTTTGCAAAACAAGCAGGAATTAACCTCAATAAACTGTAAACCTCTAATCAAGGTTCGCAAAATCAACCTTCAATGGTGACGATTAGCCAACAAAGGGCGAGTGTTGTAGGATATGACACTTGCCCTTTGTTGTTATTAAAAAAATTGGTTTTCAGCAGAAAAATTAGGCAGACTTTGTTGCGATGTTGCGATCGTTGACAATGTTAATGCTCAGACTTAATGCTCAGAGTGTAGCAAAAAGGTTGGCTCGAAAAGCCTTGCTCAAACGCTCAATCAAGCTACAGAACAGTCAGGCTAGCCATCATAAGTCATTCCCTTTGCAGAGGATACTCATTCAAACTTTACGCGATAAAGTTTATCAAATATTGCGATCGCGGGTACGTTAGGAATAATCCCAGGATTCTAAGCAATCGTGGCAAATAAATTACTAGATTTTGCCGATTAGTAGAGTCTTAAGATCTGTTTTGCTAGATTCTACGGAGTCAATCTGGAGGGAAAACAACCTATCTTCGTGTTTATGAGCTACTGGGTCTGATTATTCGGAACTCAATAACTGATTGGTTTAACCCTATCGTTACCCTAGAGTCTTATAGGGGAAAATTGGTTGAATTTAGTGTTTTTTGCCAGTTTGGAAAGTAGTGAGTAATATCGAAACAGGGTTCCATGATCTCTTCTCTCTTGGGTATACATCCCAAAAGTAGAAAACCCGGATAACTTAGACTGGTTACCTTCTCTCAACATTCAATTTTGCAGCATTTGCTCTCTAATCATTCGCTATGTCAAACCGTCATTTCTCCAAAGCTATTCAGAGTCTTGTTCGAGAAATCTGGAAACTCCAGCGATCGATGAGCAAGCGTCTTGTTAATTGGTTGTTGCGAGCAACGTTTGTGGCCAATCGGCGGGCACAGCCTACCTCGGGGTTTATCTTGCCCACCACTGTGCTGCTGATTTTGGTGGTGTCTCTGACGGTAGGAGCCTTGACCTATCGAGCCTATAGCCGTAATACCCAAGTCATTGTTCAAAATCAACAACGGGTTCTCTACAATGCGGCTACTCCTGCGATCGATCGGGCGCGATCGAAGCTGGAATTCATGTTCGACTCTTCAAAAGATACCCGCTATCCCGGTGGGGTACCGCAGGAAAGCTACCTGATGGCAATGCTGTTGAACGACGGCAAAACCAAAGGATTAGCCCGCCTGCCATTGGCCGCACCTGATGCGAGTGGGAATACCGATCCCTATACCCTTCCCGATGAAACCCGTCTAGACCTAGGTGCTCGGCCTGGAACTGGGGAAATGGCAGATAATGGCCCAGACAATGCTTGGTCATTCCGGACGGATACGAATGGAGATGGGAAGGAAGATGCGACGGTTGTCTACTCCATTGTCTTTAGTACACCTAAAGGAGCTGGCAATCTATCTTTTGACCAAGTTCTAGTCCGGACGAATGATGCAGACAAAGCTGCTGCTCAAATTGTTCGTCATGGGCCGTTGAGTAATGAAACCCAAGGGGCTTGTAAGGTCTCTAGCGCGACTGGAGGCAACCAAGCGGAAGAGGGCTGGTTCCTAGATGCAAGTAATACCTCAACCATTCGGAAGAATTTTCAGGTCGATTCCTTTGTGATTCCCGATGATTCCAAGAGTGCTGCGGTCACAATGGAGTTCCATCAGGATCGGCAACTGAACCGGGGCAATAAATGGGGTGCTTGGTTTAGAAATGATTTAGAAATCTCTCCGGGGCCAGCATTCCGGTGGAATGGGGCAATGCACACGGAAGGAAGCTTTGTCTTTGGGGGCAATGCGTTTAACGCTTTCTTGATCAGTGCGAAGGCATCCTGCTTGTTTTATCCGGAGGCATCCATTATTTCGGCAACGAATACTACGCCGAAGGATGCAACGGAAACGGATATGGATTTCCAAGGGCAGGTAATGGCCCTAGGGCGGGTTGGAACCAACACAACACCTAACCAAACGAGTATTCCTATCCATGTCCAGGTGGGACAAGGGGTTAACCTGAATCCGACTATTACCCCTGCAACTGATACTGTTGCTACCACCGACAAGGCCACGATGTTAACAATGCTCAGCGAGCCGGAACGTCTGCTGGCGGCGGATAAATACAAATCAGTCAAGGGTGACAACAACCGTGCTGGGTCTACCTGGAATGCCTTTAAAAATGGGGCAATGGCGACTCGAATTGTGAATACTAAGGAACCCGCGCCCTACGTGGATGACCTTTATCGGGCTGACGATTTGTGGGGGCCGAAGCCTCGGTATGGCCCTAATAAAGATGATCAAATTCCCGCTGACAAAAAAGTGGGAGACGAAATTGTTGGTAAGCCCAATTTGACTCGGAATGATCCCCCGACGGCTGATGCCTTTGGTGAGGTTGGGTTTGATGGCTATTGGGAGCGTCGGGCGCGGAATGAGGGTTTACGGGTCTTGGTGGGTGAACGGCTAGAGCTGGGTAATTTGTTTGGCTGGAACACAGCACGGGACAACACCAAAGATGGTTACATTGAAAATCCAAGTTCCGCCCAAATTAATTTCTCGGCTTCGTTCTTGGAGCGCGACGCTGATCCGCTCTATCCTCCGACCGTGAGGCCCCATCCCATTGATAATGACAAGGTCAAAACCTTAACGCATATCCAACAGCAACGGCGATCGCTGCGGGATAACCTAGCAGCAGTTCAGAGTGCAGCAATTTACCATGGGGCAGTCAATAAGGACTATCCGGTGGCTTGTTTGGCTTCAACAGTGCACCCTGGGACTTCCTTAACGCTGCGGGAGTCTACGAATTTCTTCCCCACTTTGTTGAAGGATGGGTCATCGACCACTACCTTGGCGCTGTTCTCTAATTTCTTGGTGGGTCGTGGGACGAATGGGCTAGAGTTTCAACCACCCGATAAGGATCAAGCAACCTTTGAGAGCGACGTTGCCAACACAAATTCTGCGCTGCGCAGGGCGTTGGACAACTTGGCTAACTTTGCGGGCGATCCCGATGGAGCCTTTCCACCGAAGCCCAATGATACGGTGGTGCATCCCTATCCAGCCATGGCGATGTGGGGGAACTTTTCTAACCTACGCCGTGCCCTGGCCAGATTGGATGCAAAAGGCTATGCAAACCTAAGTATTGCTGACAAAACCTATATCCAAACGGCATCCTGCACAGTTGGGATGTTGGCCTACAACATTGACCAGATCCAACGGTTTGACCCCACCAGTCGTCGCTATGACCTGGATTCCTTTAATGGCGAGTCTGACTTAATGGTGAAATTAGGGGAAGAGCTATATGGCTATATGGATGGGGATCCTTCCAATGGGGAAGTACTGACTAAGGCGCAACAATATTGGTCTGGTTACGATCCGGCAAGTACTAATAACAGTGGGGTTGCTGGGCCAGAGGGCGAGAAAAACTTCTTTGATGTGCCGCCAGAAGCTTACATTGAACTACTGCGCCAGAAGTATAGCGCCGATCATCCAATGGTTCGCTTAGCAGAAATGATTATGCTGAACTTCCAAGTGCGGCGCGATCGTACCTTTGGATTCCGCTCATCGCCTGCGTTTGGAACCTATGTTATTAGCGTTGGTTCACCCACGAATCCTACCACCATTGCCTATCCCTCAGCCTGTGATCCAGATCTATTCCCAATCTTCAAGCAGGCAGTCAATGCGAAACCTACTGCAGTTGGGCTTTCAGTGGATAGTAATGGTAATCCCCAATCCTTAGTTCCCCCCAGCTCTCCGTTACCCTCCGTTACCCTTCCTGATGGGATCCAGTTGGGGGCACTGGATATGCAGAGAACTCAGTTTGCACGACTGGGGCTATCTCGTCTCTGCGGGGCTCTGGAACTGCCCCGTGATGAGAAATCTGCAAGCGGGAATGGAAAAACGACCTATGATCCACGGGATCCTAAGTTAGATCCCAAGAGTGCAACCTATGATCCTGCCTATGCAATGATAACTGCGCGGCCAGTGGTGAAACCGAAGTTTCCCGCCCTCTACTACATCTTCCCTGAAGTGGATCACGACTTGGATGGGGATTTGGTGGATACGAACAGTGACTTTGTAGCTGATGTAGCAGGAGAGTATGATCATCGTCAGCCCGGTCATGATGATTTCATGGACGGGACGGAAGTGACGGTTTCTGCGCTTAATGCCATTCCACCCAAGACCCTGAAAGCTGCGAAAGCGGAGTTGGTAGGTCTGACCGTGCAACAAATGACAGGACTCAAAAGTGTGCCGAAGGGGGGTAAAGCCGACAAGGTTTCTGGCGACTTGGAGCCCTATGTGGTGGATGACTACGTGAAGAAGATTGCCAATGATAAGAGGGTAGTCTTTAAGCGGGTGCAGACAGATACTACCCCGAAGCCAGCAACTCCGTATTTCAATACAGCAGCTACCATCAACCCAGTTCCGATTAGCTTGTTGCCCCCTAAAACACCCTTAAAGCCTGGGTTTGCAAGGTATCCGGATCCCACTAGAACGGTTTTCCCGATCGAGGATCATGGGGTTTCGCAGGTTGCGCTTCAGCCGGTGGTGGATACGAACCAATGGAACCTACCCTTTGTGGATTCTCCGGCTGCTGATGCTTTGAACCCTAACCGAATCATGCTGCCAAGAGGGATTACACCAGAATCTGTCCGAGTATTGGCTTGGAACACGGCTGGGTCTTACCGTTCTGTGGCGGTGCCATTCCTCGACAAAGCATTCTTTGATCCTCGACAGTCAATGTTGTCTCGATCTATGGACATTGATATTGATATTCTGCGGAAAAATAAGGTTAAGAACCAGAAAGCTTCTGGTGGAACGCCTTTCGCGCCAGATGATGTATGGTTGCCAGTAAGTGGCATTGTCTATGCCTTCCGAGAGGATGCTGTTCGGGAAGATGCGATTTCTCGCCCGGAAAACACTCAGAAAAACACCATGGATGTCCGTGATCCGGGCAAACCTATGGATCCTAAGGTTCCATTAACGGCGGATAACCGGGGGATTTCAACAAAACCGATCGACTACTTAGCCGACCCCGATCGTCGTCCCTATGGCTTCCGGCTACGCAATGGGGTTGACCTCAAGCGGGCAGATAATTTAGTGGGTGGCAACTTTAAAGATGGTGATAACTATCGAGGGTTGTCCTTCTTTACCGATCAACCGCTCTACGTGCGAGGCGACTACAACTTGCACCAAAATGCGGGCGGTAATCTGTTGGAAGAGTTTGCTGAGAAAATCCAAGATAAAGCATTCAACGCAGCTGATTTCTACGATAGTCGCAAGACACTAGATACAGAGTTTGCCAGACCTGATAAGGATCGTTGGCGGCCTTCAGAGCTACTTGCAGATTCCATCAGTATTCAGTCAAATGCCTTCTGTGACGGGAGTGCTGAGGATTACTTCGTGCAAAACCCTAACAATATTGATGCCGATCGCTACCATCAACCCAATTACAGCGGTTCCAATACAGGTGGCCTATATGAACTGGGTTGCAAGAATAAGGATCGTACCTCTTTCCAAAACGCGAGTCGTCCTGATACCAACTTCAAGACGAATACCTGGGCTTGGCTACGAGAAAACCCCTCCGTCGTGACCCGTAGTACGGCTGCTGCAAACGTAGCAAATACTGTTCCGCTGGGCAAAAATCCCAATACCTTTAATGCTGACATTACAGCTACCTATCCTAACTATTTGGCAATTGGAGGGGATCCTGATACACCCATTGAGATTTCCCGCATTGGAGAGCCGTTGGGGATTGCTCCCCCTAAGAATGGTTCGGGCTCTTTGACTGAAAAGCCTTCTCGGCCTGTTCCAGCGTTCTTTAACGATTCCAGCGTATCGGGGAATGATCCTTACAGTGCGTTAGCCAATAACGCTCGCCTATCTCCTGCACAGGCCACTCGGTTGAATTCGATCGTGGTCAGTGGGATTCCCCCATCCCGCGCAGGCCAATCCTACGGTGGTTTGCACAACTTCCCCCGTTTCTTAGAAAACTGGGGTGGGGTTCCTCTTTACTTCTCTGGTTCATTCCTCCAACTCAGTTTCAGTAACTATGCGACGGCTCCCTTTGAAGCGGAAGCTTGGGAATTGACTAACCAAGGGGATCTGGCGTCGGCTGATCAATCTGGAGAGCAAATTGGCTACTACAGTCCGCCCAACCGTTTCTGGGGGTATGATGTGGCGCTCCAGTTTGCACCTGCTGGCCCTGCGGCGTCTCGGTTCGTCTCGCCCAGTTCTACTAAGAATGAGTTCTACAGTGAACCGCAAGTGAATGATCCCTATATTCGTCAACTGTGCCAAGCTGCTAAAGCAGGCAAGGTGCCGAATGTACCTGCAGCACGTCGAAATAGCCTTGCTTGCCCAACCTAAGGAGTGATTATGCGCACATCAGATTCTTCCCAATCCGTACAATCTCTCCAGTTCTTGGTTCGGTGGCTTCCTAGCCTAGGCCGATCTTCGGAGCAAGGTCTGACGTTAATTGAGTCTTTAGTGGCGATCGTGGTTATCTCGATCACACTCGTCGCGATTACGCCACCCATCTTTTTTGCCACTGCTACGCGCATTCAAAATCGTCGGGCAGAACAGGGGCTGGCATTGGCTCAAGGCGAAGTAGAACGAGTGCGCACGATCGTCGAACGGGGGCAATATTTTGATACCGACTTGCCCGCTCCTGTCACTGGGGCTCTCAGCAATACCAACCCTGCCCCCCCAACCACAGCTTTAACTGGGCTGCGAAAGGCATCCAACGTTAATCTGCAAAACAACACAACTTGTACAGAAGCTAGTCCTTCTGGTCAACCTTCGTTAACGCAGTACGTCAAGGTTGATGTGGATGGAGACTGTACTGCCGATTTTCTGATACAAACATTTCGGACTGCGGGGACTTCGATTCAATCCACGGATAATGCGGGAAATCCTACAAACCTGTCAGTAGGTTTTACTATGGGCGTCAGGGTTTACTCAGTGCTGGCTGAGGCCAATTTGAAGGCTGGAAAAGCTGAAACTACGCAGGCTAGCTTGCGGATGACTTCAGGCCAGGGCGGATTTAGACTGCGTCCTGTGTCCGTTCTCTATTCTACAGTTGTCAAAAATAGTAATTCCCAAGGTCTGTCCAGTTATCGAGAACTTTGTAAAGCTGGGAAGTGCTAATTCAGACGCTAATCCAATTGCGTAGGCTAGATCGTTGATGTAACGTTTCCCCCTTTCTTTGACCCTATCTTCTTGTTGGCATGACCATGATTTCTCTTAAGTCTCATCTCAAGCCTCGCCTATTGTGTCTGCTGCGGTGGTCATTGAAAGTTCGTTCTACCAGCGGATTTACCTTGCTAGAGCTATTGGTGGCTTTAGCGATCGGGAGTCTGATTGTGACTGGGTTGCTCTACGGGGTGGTGGAGCTGATGCAGACCAACCAGCGGGATGCCAGCCGTAGCGATACTCAACGGGAGGTGCAATCTGCCCTAGATTATATGGCACGGGATCTCAAAGAAGCGGTGTACGTTTATGATGGGCGTTGTTTACAAGGAGATGGTGCCAATCCTTTCAATAAAACCGCTGGACAGAAGCGTTGCCCTGGGGTCTTAAATTATGTACCAGCTGCGTTAAATGATGCTACTAGCCTTCCTGTATTAGCCTTTTGGCGAGTTGACCCCCTACCCCAAAATTTGATCGATCGCTGCCGCACTAGTGCGGGTACTGCCAATGCTGCCACGAGTTTACAAGGGGTGCCTTGTATTTCTCAGCGGATGTATACCCTAGTGGTTTACGCGCTAAACACGGATAATTCCAACAGGCTGTGGCGTGGCAGGGGGCGAATCACGCGTTACGAGTTACCTCAGTTTACAACTGCTTCCATCACTGGTGCTGGGGCTCCGACGGCTACTCCCGGCTGGGTCAATCCCCTCCAGGGCCAGACTAACTTCGAAACTTGGCCGTGGGGAGCAGACACTGCGGGTGCAGCAACACAAAATTTGCAGGCTAAAAATGGTGGTCGGCCTACCTCAATGGCCAATAATCTTGTGCTGATTGATTTTGTGGATAATCGCGAGGATAAAAGCACGCCTCCTCGGGGAATTCAGTCGATTGCTGCCAATGCCAACTCTGGGGTTCCGGGTGATCTTAGCAACGGTTGGAGTAATCTGTGCCCTACTCCTGCCTACGACTCCGCTAATCCTACACTGGGAGGGTTTATTATGAGTCCCGGCAATGATTTGGCGACGGGTGCTAAATCAACTTTAGGCTTCTATACCTGTGTCCGGGGAGCGGATGCGAATAATCTCAACCAGGAAGTTGCGATTTATATCCGAGGGAATGCAGCAGGTCGCCCAGGGATTCCTGTTGGAACAGGCAATTTGCCATTTTTAATGGAAACGCGGGTGCTTACTCGAGGTGCGATCGGTAAAGTTAATCAATAAGTCAACCATTGAGATTTTGAGTCAACTGAGTTTCATAAGCCCTTGGAGACAAGTAGGATGACTATCCAACGCAGAATCAGCTCCCCTGTGAATTATGCTTCAACTGCTGGCTATACGCTGTTGGAAGTACTTCTAGTTGTGATTATCGTAGGAGTGTTAGCAGCGATCTCGGCTCCGGGATGGCTCAGTTTTATGAATAATCAAAGAACCAACTCTGCCCGTTCTCAGATTTTTGATATTTTGCGCCGAGCCCAAGCAGAGGCGAAACAAACTAAGACGCCCCGAGAAGTTCGCTTTGATTTGGCTAATCTCCGCTTAGCCATACTACCCTGCCCAAATTCAGGCAGTGTGGATGCAGCTGTGTCTGCGAATCGAAACTGCACTCAAAATCGAACCGCGATTCCAGATGCTGCTGTGACTAAATGGGAAACTTTAGGCAATGGTAATTTGAGTAAAGATAACGTTACGTTTGATAAAACAGGCAATGCGTGGGTTGTCTTTGATAACTATGGGGAGATAGTTCGAGAGACCACTCAGCCAATTGCCACAAATGCAATTTTTAAGATAGGTGTGAAGCCGACACGCGGTGGAACAACCAAATGTGTCATTATTCAGACGGTATTAGGTGGAATGAGAGAAGGTGAAGGGACTGACTGTAATTGATAGAGTATTCTCCTTGAGATGAATCTGATACCCCCCAATACTGACTGATAAGTTAAAACCCTTTCATAAGTCCTTGAGAGGGTTTTCTATTGCTGGTTGTTGTGCTTACTCTTCCTGACATAGTTGAAATTGTGTTGAAACTGTGGCTGAAATCGTGACTAATGTAATTTAAGTGAGTGCTTTTTTAAGTCCTGTGTAGATGGGATTAAACTTTCAATAATCTGTTAGTGCGTCTGATTCGTGGGGCAATTTAACGGTATTGTACTCTGCTGATCTCATTGGTTATTCATAACTTGGACTCAGGTCTATGCGCTACTTTAGTTCTTGGCCACGATCGAACCCTAAAAAACAGGAAACAGGGTTTACCTTAATTGAGATGTTAATTGTATTGATTATTTTGGGGATTATTGTAGCGATCGGCGTTCCGTCCTGGTTATCTTTTTATACGCACTGGCGACTTGGGGTGGCGCAGTCGGAAATTGTAGAAGGGATGAAACAGGCTCAGAATTTCGCGAAACTCAAAAAAATAGGATATCAATTTCAAGTTCGACAAACCAATCAAGTCACTACCGAATGGGCGATCTCGCCAATGAATCAGGAACCTGTGCAATGGAGAGCGTTACCTCAAGGTGTACTCATTGATGGTGAGACAACGCTGCGTCTGAAAAATGGAGTGTATTTGGTTCAATTTGATGACTACGGCAATGTAAATGGTCAGCTTGGTCGAGTTACATTATCAGTTAACCAAGATCCCATTAAAAAACGCTGTGTCATTGTCTCTACGCTTTTAGGAGCGATTCGAACAGGAAGCAATCAAAAGACGCCGCAAAATGGCCGGTATTGCTATTGAGATTCATACATGGCACCCAGAGAAATCAATCGAATCAAATGGACTGATCCTCTGGGTATAACTGACTGCGTTGCAGCGGCAATGGCGATTTTACTAAAGAAAATCCTGTCAGACTTGATGTCTAGGGCCTTTGCTGGAGAGAAGGCGGAATTTCCGCTGAGGTCGTTTGACTGCCATAATTCAGTTTCAACTTTTGAATGGCCGCATTAGCTGCTTGCTTAACGGGGCCAGAGGCATTCAGCAATCCCTTTTCAAGGAACGGTAACACATCTGGGGATTGGATAGAACTTAATGCTTTCATTGCCATCGCTCTCACATCACCATTGCTATCCTGACTCAGTTTGCCAAGGACAGGAATCACTTTGGCGATTTCTGCTTTCACGGTATGGGGGGTGGCGATTTGACCCAGCGCAAGCGCTACGTAACTCCGAATTAGCGGGTCGTTGTGGGTAGCGTAGGGTAAAACTTTAGGAACATTGCTCAAAAGCCGAGAAGTTCCCCAGCCTAAAATTTGTTGGCTCAGATCCTGTAATTCTGAAGTTTTTGGTCGCTTTGGATCTTGGATCGCTGCAAACGGTACCTCAAGGATGGGGCCGCCAACGTTGTAACGAGTGGAGGATGTAACCGGTGTAGATGGGCTTGACTCGTGAGATTCAAGCACTTGCGTTGCATCATCTACATTAATTTCGATCGGTGCTTCATCGGATGCCTCGGAAAACTCCGTGGGAGTCACCTCATCAAACGTGATGCTGCCTTGGGCTATTTCCTGGGTTGATGGGTCTGCCCAAGGATCTTCTAAATTGCTGCTGAAGGATGAGCCTGTGCTAGTTTCTTCCGTAGGCAAAGAGTTAATCAAATCAACTGGCTCTTCAGCTTGGGCTGGTAGTTCAGTGATGACATTTCCTAATGTCTCATCTGTTTCTACTGTAGCTGTGGGTGGATTGATAGTTTCGATCGGTGTTACGAGCTCGGGTGGAGGACTTTCTGGCTGGGGAGGGGTAACAACCTCCGTGCTTTCTGATTTATTCTCTGTTTCACCTTTTGGCTTGCCAAACAGTACCCATCCAAATGCTGCCACTAGAAAAGCAACCACGCCTGCAATAAAGTTATTCATAAGCACTTCTACAAACAGCATCCCCATTTTGGCTGATTTCGGCAGTCTCGAACCTCGGATTTGCTGCTTTTTTCGCTATCTTTTTGTCCAATTATCTAGATACAAAAAAGCCTCCCATTCGGGAGGCTTTTTCAGTTAAAGATCACTAGCTCGATCAACCGAACTTACCAGCAGTCGAAGCAATCAGGAACGCCGCGTAGGTAAAGATGTAGCCCACAGTGAAGTGAGTTAAACCAACCAAGCGTGCTTGCACGATGGACAGTGCCACCGGCTTGTCCTTCCAACGAACCAGGTTCGCCAGAGGAGTGCGCTCATGGGCCCAAACGAGGGTTTCGATTAACTCTTGCCAATAACCACGCCAGCTGATCAGGAACATGAAACCAGTTGCCCAAGCCAAGTGAGCACCCAAGAAGATCCATGACCAAATAGCTAGGTTGTTCATCCCATAGGGGTTGTAACCATTAATCAACGGAGCAGAGTACTGCCACAGGTAGTCACGGAACCAGCCCATTAAGTAGGTCGAAGACTCGTTGAATTGAGCTACGTTATCAGACCAGATAGATAGGTGTTTCCAGTGCCAGTAGAAAGTAACCCAGCCAATGGTATTCAGCATCCAGAACATGGACAGGTAGAAGGAATCCCACGCAGAGATGTCGCAAGTACCGCCACGACCGGGGCCATCGCAAGGGAAGGCATAGCCGAAATCTTTCTTGTCAGGCATCAGCTTGGAGCCGCGAGCATCCAGTGCGCCCTTGACTAGAATCAAAGTGGTTACGTGCAGACCCAACGCGATCGCGTGGTGTACCAGGAAGTCGCCAGGGCCGATCGTCAGGAACAAGGAGTTCTTGCCACTGTTGACGGCGTCCAGCCAACCGGGCAACCAAACGTTACCGTAGTTAGGATAAGCCGTGTAAGCCACGCTTTCAGGGTTGGACAGCAACGTTTGGAGGCCGTAGAGCAGCTTACCAGAGGATGCTTGAACCCATTGCCCGAAGACAGGCTCAATGAGGATTTGTTTTTCGGGAGTTCCGAAAGCAACCACAACATCGTTGTGGACGTACAGACCCAGGGTGTGGAAGCCCAGGAAGAGGGAAGCCCAGCTCAAGTGAGAGATGAGAGCCTCTTTGTGCTCCAGCATCCGTGCTAGAACGTTGTTTTTGTTAGCTTCTGGATCGTAGTCACGAACCAGGAAGATTGCACCATGGGCAAAAGCACCAACCATCAGGAACCCAGCAATGTACTGGTGATGGGTATAGAGTGCTGCCATCGTGGTGAAGTCTTTCGCGATGAACGCGTAGGGAGGCATGGAGTACATGTGTTGAGCTACCAAAGAGGTAACTACGCCCAAGCAAGCCAAGTGCCAACCGAGTTGGAAGTGTAGGGAGTTGTTGTAGGTGTCATACATCCCTTTATGCCCATCCCCAATCATGCCGCCGAAGGGCGTGCCTTTAGGAGGATTATGCGCTTCCATGATCTCTTTCATGCTATGACCAATTCCAAAATTGGTCTTGTACATGTGACCAGCAATGATGAAGAGAACAGCAATTGCCAGGTGGTGGTGAGCCATATCAGTGAGCCACAGGGACTCGGTCTGAGGATGGAAACCACCCAAGAAGGTCAGGATTGCGGTCCCTGCACCTTGAGCAGTGCCAAACACATGCCCAGCGGTATCAGGGTTCTGTGCATACGCACCCCAGTTCCCTGTAAAGAAGGGAGCTAGACCTGCGGGGTGAGGTGCGACAGAGAGGAAGTTGTCCCAACCCACGTGTTGACCACGGGATTCAGGAATTGCGACGTGAACCAGGTGACCAGTCCAAGCCAGGGAGCTAACCCCAAACAAACCAGCCAAGTGGTGGTTCAGACGGGATTCAGCATTTTTGAACCATGCCAAGCTGGGACGGAACTTGGGTTGCAAGTGTAGCCAACCAGCGAATAGCAGGATTGCAGACAGAATGAGCAGGAAGATGGAACCTTGATACAGATCACCAACCGTACGCATCCCAATGGTGTACCACCAGTGATAAACACCGGAGTAAGCAATGTCCACAGGGTAGGAAGCGCCTGCCTGAGTGAAGGCATCAACGGCACCCTTACCAAACTGAGGGTCAAAGATCGCGTGAGCGATCGGTTTAACATTCAGCGGATCTTTAATCCACTGCTCGAAGTTGCCTTGCCAAGCAACGTGGAACAGGCTGCCAGAAGCCCACAGGAAGATGATTGCCAGGTGACCGAAGTGGGTTGCGAAGATCTTTTGATAGAGCTTCTCTTCCGTCATGCCATCATGGCTTTCAAAGTCATGAGCCGTGGCGATCCCGTACCAAATACGACGAGTCGTCGGATCTTGGGCAAGGTCTTGGCTAAATTTGGGAAATTTAGTCGCCATAAGTCCTAATAATCCTCCTGGCTCATCATAGTGAAAGTGACCGAGCTAGGAAGAACGCCCACGTAGTGGCGATTCCGCCTAAGAGGTAGTGTGCCACGCCCACAGCTCGACCCTGGATAATGCTCAGAGCACGAGGCTGAATAGCAGGAGCCACTTTTAGCTTGTTGTGTGCCCAAACGATGGACTCAATCAATTCTTGCCAGTAGCCGCGACCGCTGAACAGGAACATGAGGCTGAAGGCCCAGATGAAGTGGGCGGCCAGGAACATGAGACCGTAAGCAGACAGCGCAGAACCGTAGGAATTGATTACCTGAGAAGCTTGCGCCCACAGGAAGTCACGCAGCCAACCATTGATCGTGATTGCGCTTTGAGCAAAGTTGCCGTAGGTAATGTGGTTGACAGTCCCATCGGGCGAAACAGTACCCCAGACATCAGACTGCATCTTCCAAGAGAAGTGGAAAATCACAACCGAGATGGAGTTGTACATCCAGAACAGACCTAGGAAGACGTGATCCCAACCAGAAACTTGGCAGGTACCGCCGCGACCAGGGCCGTCACAAGGGAAGCGGAAGCCCAGATTGGCTTTGTCTGGAATCAGACGGGAGCTACGGGCAAACAAAACACCCTTGAGTAGGATGAGCACCGTCACGTGAATTGTGAAGGCGTGAATATGGTGCACCAGGAAGTCTGCGGTGCCCAGGGCGATCGGCATCATGGCAACCTTGCCACCGATCGCTACAACATCTCCACCGAAGGCAACACTTGCCGGAGCCAGTGCACCAGGAGCAGTGGAACCCAAACCTGTTGCAGCTGCATGGATGCCTTGCACCCACTGCGCAAAGATGGGCTGAAGTTGGATTGCGGTATCGGAGAACATGTCCTGAGGACGTCCGAAGGCCCGCATAGTGTCGTTGTGGATGTACAGACCAAAGCTATGGAAGCCCAGGAAAATACAAACCCAGTTCAAGTGGGAGATGATGGCATCGCGGTGACGGATAACGTTATCCAACACGTTGCCTTGGTTTACCACCGGATCATAGTCACGCACCATGAAGATGGCACCGTGAGCAGCCGCCCCTACGATGAGGAATCCGCCAATCCACATGTGGTGGGTGAATAGCGACAGTTGCGTTGCATAGTCTGTCGCCAGGTAAGGATAGGGTGGCATTGCATACATATGCTGAGCCACGATGATGGTGACAGAGCCACCGATCGCTAGATTAATAGCCAGGTTTGCATGCCAAGAGGTGGTCAAGGTTTCGTATAGACCCTTGTGACCATTCCCAGTAATCATGACGGGGTCGGGCCCGTTAGCTTCCAGGATTTCCTTCATGCTATGGCCGATGCCCCAGTTCGTGCGGTACATATGACCAGCCACGATGAACATCACTGCCAATGCGAGGTGGTGGTGCGCCGTATCGGTCAGCCACAGGCCACCGGTTACGGGGTTCAAGCCACCCTTGAAGGTCAGGAAGTCAGCATACGCGCCCCAGTCTAAGGTAAAGAAGGGGGTTAAGCCCTTGGCAAAGCTGGGATAGATGTCTGCCATCAACTGAGGATTCAGGATGAACTCGTGCGGCAGAGGAATCTTGCTCGCAGGAACGCCCTTATCCAACAGTTCGTTGATCGGCAGAGATACGTGGATTTGGTGACCTGCCCATCCCAATGAACCCAAACCGAATAAACCAGCCAAGTGGTGGTTCATCATGGATTCGGCGTTTTGGAACCACTCCAGCTTCGGAGCTGCCTTGTGGTAGTGGAACCAGCCAGCAAACAACATCAAACCAGCCATTACTAGACCGCCAATGGCAGTGCAGTAAAGCTGAAAACTGTTTGTAATACCGGCGGCGCGCCACATCTGGAATAAGCCAGACGTAATTTGGATGCCGTGGAATCCACCACCAACATCACCATTCAAAATTTCTTGACCGACGATAGGCCAAACGACCTGTGCACTAGGCTTGACACCTAGAGGATCCGTCAACCAAGCTTCATAATTTGAAAACTTAGCGCCATGAAAATACATGCCACTGAGCCAAATGAACACAACGGCCAAATGACCAAAGTGGGCGCTAAAAATTTTGCGAGATACGTCTTCTAAGTCAGAAGTATGGCTATCGAAGTCGTGAGCGTTAGCGTGGAGGTTCCAAATCCAAGTGGTGGTTTTGGGCCCCTTAGCGAGGGTGCGATCGAAGTGACCAGGCTGACCCCATTTTTCGGTGGAAGTCGGAACCGGATCCTTATCGACAACAACCTTCACCTTCGCCTCGCGCTCCGGTGGGCTGATTGTCATTGAGACTCTCCTCTCTCTAGAAAAGGAACGAGGTATCCCTAATAGGCAGTGCTTAGCACGAACTAACTTTACAAACGCAAGCCATGTTGGATAAGACCAAGGTGCTGAAGAATCAGCCAGAATGCGGTTTGTGCCGTTTGGTCTATGCGAAGCCCCCTTAAACTATCTCAGCTAAAAGCCTTAACTAGCAAGGGATCGCTGCTCGAACTAGGTTCTCACGCCTGTCATTATAGGTCTTGAACGAAAGTGTTTCTGGATAGGATTAACAATAATTCAAAAACCCTAAAAGCTAAATCACATAGAGCTTTTGACCACTCTTAAAGTTCAAAAAGTCAAGGGGGAAGCAATAGCATTTACACAACTTCATGATTGAAAAAGAGAAAGTCAACAATTGATTGCGATCAATTACGTTGTTTCAATGCGTGAGTGAACAAATGTTACGAAAATGATTAAAAGAATGATTTTGGGATCGTGCCTTCTTAGAAATGAGAATAGTAGGATAAATGCTAAAACGGTCTTTGGATCCAGAATTCATAGACTTTCGTGAGGATTAGCCAGTGATTTCGGGCTTTTCCGCTATAGTGCCCATAGGCTTTAAGCTGAAATGGAAAAGAGTATTGCCTTTGACAAAATTCGTTTTTTATAAGGAGAACGATCGCGTGGTGGGACGGCGTCGCTGGTGGAAAACCTTAAAGAAGCCCGTTGCCCTGGGCTTGGTGATGTTGCTGATGGGTCTGTGGAGTGGTTCCCCCGCTTTGGCTGCTTCGGTGAAGACCTCAGGACAACTTTCAGAAGCGTCGCCACCGCTGGCCATCCAGGAACTGCGTCAAGTGCTGGAAAAATATCAGCCTCAAATTACGGTGGTCAGCCCTAAGGCTGATGAAGTGGTGCAGGATACAACGGTTGATGTGCGTTTGCGCGTCAAAGATTTGCCGATCTATAAAGATGCCAAGTTTGGCTTGGGGCCGCACCTGCACCTCTTTTTAGATAACCAGCCCTATCAGGCGGTTTATGACCTGAGCCAACCGTTCCAACTCAAGGATCTGACACCAGGAACCCACACGCTACGGGTATTTGCCTCTCGACCTTGGCATGAGAGCTTTAAAAATGATGGAGCCTATGCCCAGGTTACGTTTCATGTTTTGACTAAGACTGGGGAAAATGCACCGGATCCCGATAAACCCTTGCTGACTTATAGTCGGCCTCAGGGAACCTATGGCGCAGAACCGATCCTGTTAGATTTTTATTTGACCAATGCGCCCCTTCATTTAGTTGCCCAAGGTAATAAAAAGGATGAGGTTGAGGATTGGAAGATTAAGGCGACGGTGAATGGTCAAAGCTTTAATCTCGATCGCTGGCAGCCGATTTACCTGAAAGGCTTTAAACCAGGACAAAACTGGGTTCAATTGGAATTTATTAACGATAAAGGTCGCGCGATCGAAAATTTTGCCAATAACACGGCGCGGGTCTTTACCTTTGAACCGGGTGGCAGCGATACCTTATCTAAATTGATCCGAGGGGAACTGACGATCACCGAAGCGCGGGGGATTGTGGATCCCAACTACCAACCGCCGGAACCTGTTCCCAGTCCTGGGGTATCACCGAGCGTTGCTCCTGCTGTGACTCCTATAGGGGAACCTGGGGCTGTCCCCAGTGAAACGCCTGGTGGTTCAGCGGAGACTCAGAAGACAGCAGCTAAAAAAACAGAAGCTAAAACGGTTGAACCTACAGCGGTGCCGACGGCTCCCGCGATCGAGCCGAAAGCAGATCTGAAATCTGGTGATCTTAAAATTGCGCCGGGTGGGCTACCGATTCCCGTCCCAATTCCCATTCCAGTTGGGCCAGCAGCGGAATCCAAAACGAAAAAGGCCCAATCAGAGGTTCCGCCAGCAGCGAAATCTGAGAAATTAAAGGCTCAAAAAGGGAAAGTTGCTGCGGAAAAAGCGACAGCCCCCGCAACGCCCTCTGCTCCGGAAGCAAAATCTGTAAAACAAGTCCTACCTGCGCCGGAGAAAGCGCCAGAACCCTTACAACTTGCGCCTGAGCCGACGAAAGCAAAAACGGAAAAACCTCAGCCCGTTGTCCCTACAGAAGTTGCACCTTCAGAAAAAGCGCCAGCAAAGAAAGGTTTCTTTAAGTTGTCTCCGGGGCGGAGAGTAGAAGTAAAACCGTCGATCACGCCACAACCGATCGAATCTGCGAAATCCGCTGAATCCGCAAAAACTTCTCCTCAGCCTGCAGAGAAAACGTCTGTAGAGAAAACGTCTGCGACGGAACCTAAGGTGGAAGCGCCGAAAGTGGAAGCGCCCAAGGTGGAATTATCCAAGCCGACGGAATCTCCGGCTCCGGCTCCGGCTCCAGTAAAAGCTGTAGCTCCAGCGGCTCCTGCCCCGGAAGCAGCGGCTAAAGCGGCCCCACCAGAGAAGAAAGGTGGATTTTTCGATCGCTTCCGTCCAGCGGCTCCGCCAGCACCAAAAGATAAGGATGCGAAATCCGAGGTTAAACCAGCAACAAAACCAGAAGTAACGCCATCTGCGAGTTCTTCAGTCAGTCCTGGGGCGAGTCCTTCTGCGAGTCCCATTCCTGCAAAATCGCCGGAACCGAAAGCGGTGAAGCTGAAAACTCCCAGCAGTCCTACGCCAATCCCGATCGCCCCTGGGTCAGCCTCGAAGCCCAACGTGGTGCCGATTCCCATTCCCATTCCCATTCCGGGGAAAGCTACGGCTCCTGCTCCGAGTCAACCTGCACCAACGCCGAAGTCAGCGGTTACGCCGATCGTACCAGCGCCCAAGTCGAGTGCTTCAACGGTGACTCCTCAGGTTGAGAAAAAAGAGACTGAGAAAAAAGTCGCAACGCCGGAGAAAAAGGGTGGGTTCTTCGATCGTTTCCGTAAGCCAGCCGCTCCAACAGAAGTCAAACCTTCAGTAGCTCCCCAGGCTAGTCCTAAGGCTCGCCCTGCTGAACAGAAAGCTTCGGAAGCTAAGTCAGAAGTAAAGCCGGAAGCTAAAGAGATTGCGCCTAAACCCGCGATCTCGCCTGTGGCTCCTGCAAAATCTACCACTCCATTAATTGCGCCGAAGGTGACTGCGCCGAAGGTGGCTCCGGTGCCCGTTCCTGTGATTGTGCCTAAACCGGAAGCCTCTAAGGTTCCTGCCGTTGTGCCATCGGTTAACCCAAAACCGACTGCGCCAAAGGAAGGATCTAATAAGGCTGAGACTTCCACAATTGAAAAACTGAAGGAAGCGTCTGAGAAACCGATCGAAAAACCGACGGAAAAGATAGGTGGTTTCTGGGCACGTTTCCGTAAACCTGCGGCTCCTGCGTCAACCTCCCCGGCGGTCTCTCCTGCACCGATCGTGAGTCCAGCGCCTAAAGTTCGGGAGGAACTTAAACCTGCGATCGCCCAGCCCAAATCTGAAGCGGGTAAAGCTAAACCGACGATCGAGAAAACGCCCATTCCTGCGGATCTAAAGGTTAAAGCTCCGGAACCTGTGAAGCTTGCGCCGAAGGTTGCTGTCCCGCCAACGGTCAAACCTGCGGCTAAACTGCCAGAGACGAAGGTGCTCGCAGAACCGAAGGTGCCTGTAAAACCCTCCGCCGTTCTTCCCTCGGTTCAGCCGGAATTG
This sequence comes from Alkalinema pantanalense CENA528, assembly GCF_050753345.1. NCBI lineage: Bacteria > Bacillati > Cyanobacteriota > Cyanophyceae > Leptolyngbyales > Leptolyngbyaceae > Alkalinema > Alkalinema pantanalense. Next base: position 150,222 of record NZ_JBLZFX010000002.1, read on the forward strand.
TCGAAACCTGAGGCCAAAGCGGAAAAGTCGCCTTTCAGCAGTTTCTTCGATCGCTTCCGCAAGTCTTCTCCGGCTCAACCGGAGGTGGTTCAACCCTTGCCTAGTCCAGCTGCGGTCACGCCCCCGGTGAAGCAGCCTGAAGCTAAACCGCTTAAGGTGCAGCCACCAGAAGCTAAGAAGCTGGAAGTCAAGAAACCAGAGGTCAAGAAACCAGAAGCCCAACGGCCAGAAATTAAACAGCCAGCAGCGAAGAAACCGGAAGCTCCGAAGCCTGCGATCGCCCCGTCGGTTTTGCCCAGTCCCGCAGCGGTGAAAGCACCGACGCCAAAAGTACCGACGCTAAACGCGCCGTCCACGATCGCGCCCAAGCCTGCAACTCAATCCCCCCAAAATGCCTTGGGTGGGTTCCTCCAGCGGTTCCGTCAGCCAGCAACGCCTCCACCGAGCCCAGCTACTGCACCAACCACTGCGCCCAAAGCGGCGGCAAAAGCGACGACTGTCCCGAGTCCAGGGGCGAAGTCATCTCCGACGGAGAAGCCAGCGGCGACTAAAGTGATAACCCCGTCAGCGGTGACGCCCAAAGCGCCCGTAGCTCCGGAGATCGCCCCATCGGTAAATGCTAAGCCTGTCCCTTCAGCGATCGTGCCTCAGCCTGTGACGACGAGCAAACCTGAGGCTAAATCGGCATCCAAACCTACCGAACCTGAGAAGTTTGATAATCCTCTCAAGGGATTTCTAGAACGGCTCCAAAAGCCGGAGACTAAGCCTGAGCCTAAACCGGAGGCAAAACCGGAAACCAAGCCCGCGGTGAAGCCTGAGGTGAAAGCGATCGCGAAACCTACCTCGACTCCCGTCCAACCCACTTCTGTTAAGCCAACGGTTAAACCATCCAGTAGCCCAGCGGTGAAACCCACGGTGAAGCTGAGCCCAGCGGTAGCACCCAAGCCAGCAGTAGTACCTAAGCCAGCGGTAGCACCTTCGATTGCCCCGATCGTGCCCTCTGCTAATGTGCCCTCTGCCAAGGTCGCGCCTAAGGTTCCTGCCATTGCAGTGCCGACCCCTGCGGCGGCTAAGATTCCTGTAACGCCCAAGACGAGTATCGTCGCTCCGAAATCTGCGCCAATGGCGACTCCTGCTCCGACCTCCCAATCGGAAAGTTTGGATGAACTGGTTAAGCGGTTGAAGCAGGCGGACGATCGACTGCCTGTGAAACCCCAGGTTTCTGCATCGGCTAAACCCAGTGCGATCGCAACCCCAGAAGCGAATCCGTTGAATGGCTTCCTGGAGCGGTTTAAGCAACCGGAGGCATCAAAATCGTCTGGGGCGAAACCTGAGTCGGAGAAAGTTGCGAAACCTGAGATTGTGAAGCCTGAGATTGTTGAGCCTAGGATTGCGAAACCTGAGGTGACGAAATCTGAAGTAAAACAATCTGAAGCTCCGAAATTTGGGACGAAACCCGCAGCTTCAACCCCTGCGAAGACGGTTACTCCTGCGAAGACGGTCACTAAGGTCTCTCCGGCTCCAAGCGCGATCGCCCGTCCAGAAACGGTTTCCAATCTCAAACCCTTCACCTCGCAAAAGTCTGAACAAAAGTCTGAACTGAAATCCTCGATCGCTAAACCTGCTCAGACTAAGCCTGCTGAAGCGAAAAAGCCTGAGGCTAGCAAGCCTGTGACGGTTGCTCCTGGTGCTAAACCTGCGATTTCCTCCACGGGTTCCCCAACGGTGGTACCGAAGACAGTTGCACCGAAAGCAGTTGCACCGAAAGCAGTTGCACCGAAAGCAGTTGCACCAAAGACCAGTTCACAACCTGCCTCACCTGCAAAGCCAACGATCTCGCCTTCTCTGGCTCCGAAAGCTCCCGTCATCGCTCCTAAAGTGACCTCGCCCGCTGTTACCGCTCCCAAGGTGAATGCTACGACCCCAGTGAATGCAGCGCCCAAGGCATCCGCTCCGGAAAAAACGGCGACGACAACCCCAACCGTCAAAACGCCAGCCTCGATCGCTCCGGCAACCCGTCCGTCTTCCCCGTCAGAGCCTTCCTTGGGCAGTGTCTTTAATCGGCTGAAGGATCAAATCAAGCTTCCCAAGTTAGCCGCACCGGAGTCTAGTCCCTCGGTTGCGCCAGCAGCGGTAAAATCCGATCGCGTCTCAACCCCGATCGGTCAACCTGCTAAGCCTTTACCCGCTAAAGCGACGCTATCCAAGCCAGCCCCGGCGGAGTCCAAGCCAAGTGAGGTGAAATCAGAGGCGAAATCGTCAGCAGTAAAATTAACGGCAGCCTCGACTAAGCCGATCGTCCCCGCTAAACCAGTTACCCCTGTAAAAACTGCGACTCCGGTAAAACCCCCAGTGCCTGTGAAAACTACGGCTCCGGTGAAGGCTGCGGTTCCAGCTCCGGCGGTGGCTCCTGTAAAAGCGGTGACTCCAGTCAAACCAGTGGTTCCGGTCAAGCCTGTGCCTAGTGCGGCTTTGTCCAGTCCTGCGGTTTCTAAAACTGCTGTCTCTAGTCCTACGGTGGCTGAGAAACAAATGCCAGACAAGTCAGTGGAGAAGCAGGCCGATCAGGCAAAGGGCACAGATAAGACAGACAAAGCTGATAACCCAGACAAGGCCGATAAGTATGACTACCTGAAAGCATACTTAAAGCCTTCGGCCCCGATCGAGAAGTCGGTTGATGCAGCGGGTGCCTCGACTAATGGTGCCTCGAGTAAAGGCGTCAATTCAGCGGCGGCCACCGCTGGAACTTCTGTAACGGCGGAGAAAAAATAGCGATCGCGAACCCATGGACTACTCTGGGGATAGATTCCCTGACATTTCCCTGAAATAACTCTATGGTTCGCGTGCGTGCGCCCCAGTTTCCTCAAAATTTAGTTTGGCTCAATAGTGCTGCTCTCTCGATCGCGTCATTGCGGGGGCAGCCTATTTTGTTGGATTTCTGGACCTATGGCTGTATCAACTGTTTACACGTTTTGCCCCAGTTGCACCATCTGGCTGAGAAATATTACCAGCAGGTTACTTTCATTGGCGTGCACACGGCGAAATTTGCGGCAGAAAACGCGATCGCAGGGATTCAAGGGGCGATCGACCGTTACAACATTCGCCATCCCGTTGTTGTGGATCACGATCGACACATCTGGGATGCCTATGCGGTGCGTGCCTATCCCACCTTTGTGCTGATTGATGCCCAGGGCTATATCGTGTTGACGGCGATCGGAGAAGGGCAGTTGGATCGCATTGAATCCGCTTTGCAGGCACTGGTGGACTCCAAGGCCGCAACCGCGATCGCGACGCCTCCATCCCCCGTCCCGCACCTAGAATCTCTACGGTTTCCCGGTAAAGTGCTAGCCGATCGCGCCTCCGATCGCCTCTTCATTGCGGATTCTGGCCACCATCGTATTGTCGTGACCGATTTTTTGGGACAAACTAGCCAATCGATCGGTCAGGGACAGGCTGGTTTTCAGGATGGCGATGGGGATAGGGCACAGTTTGCCAATCCCCAGGGTTTGGCCCTCGATCCAAGCGGCAAAGCATTGTACGTGGCCGATACAGGTAATCACGCAGTTCGCAAAATTGACTTAAACACCTACCAAATCACCACGATCGCGGGAACAGGTGTCCAAAGTCCCTGGCTCTATCCCCACGGTGGACTGGCCCAAGCTGTAGCCCTGAATTCCCCCTGGGATTTGCTCTGGCACGATCGCGTCCTATGGGTTGCCATGGCTGGATCCCATCAAATTTGGTGCTTGGATCTCACGACGGGCCACTTGCAAACCTGGGCAGGAACGGGTGCGGAGGGTTGTTTCGACGGTGTGGTAGAAAGGGCGGCCTTTGCCCAACCGAGTGGATTGGCGACGGATGGTCGATCGTTGTTTGTGGCGGATTGTGAAAGCAGTACGGTGAGAGCCATTACGCTGGTTGAAGAGCCGATCGTGAGGAGCATTTGCGGCTCGGGGAATCTCTACAACTTTGGCGATCGAGATGGTCAAGGTGAAGGGGTACGGCTACAACACTGTCTGGGGCTAGCCTATGATCCATCCGGTAATCAGCCCGATCTTTGGGTGGCGGATACCTACAACCACAAAATCAAACGGATCAATCTGGCGACAGGGCAATGCGAAACGATGTTTGCCGATTTTGCGGAACCTGCGGGACTGGCGATCGCCCATAACTGGCTGTTTGTGGCGGATACCAACCATCACCGGATTGTGCGGCTAGATCGGCAAACGGGCGATCGCTTCGTCCTTCCCTTCTCAGATCTCTGCCCGCCAGGAATTTGTCGGTTCTAGTTGCCCATGGAATCGCCACTTTGCAGGAGTTGCGCTATGGTCAAGCTAAAGTCAGGGTAATGGGGCCAGATAATGCGATCGTGCTCATAAAATCCTGCTTACAAAATAGGGAGCTAGTCATAGCTCCCTCGTAGACGGAATGAATAGAAATTGTTCTATTCGATGGAGAATTTCAGGACTTACTGAGCGTTGGCTCGGTACCACTCGATCGTATTTTTCAGCCCTTCTTCAAAGCTGACCTTCGCCTCAAAACCGAACCGATCCTTCGCCCGTTGGGTATCTAAACAGCGGCGAGGCTGGCCATTGGGTTGCTCCGTTTCCCAGACGATTTCGCCCTTGAATTCCATCAACTGACAGATTAGTTCGATCAAATCCTTAATGGAAATTTCCCGATTGGTGCCCAAGTTGACCGGATCCTCGTGATTGTAGGAAGTCGTTCCCATCACAATACCTCGGGCCGCATCCTCGGAGTACAGGAATTCCCGCGTTGGGCTACCGTCGCCCCAGACGGGAATTTCTGTATCTCCCCGAAGTTGGGCTTCGTGCACTTTCCGAATCAGCGCCGGAATCACGTGGGAACTGCGGGGATCGAAGTTGTCTTCTGGGCCGTAGAGATTGACGGGCAGCAGGTAAATGCCGTTAAAGCCGTACTGTTGGCGGTAGGACTGAAGCTGTACCAAGAGTGCTTTTTTGGCGACGCCGTAGGGGGCGTTGGTTTCCTCCGGGTAGCCGTTCCAGATGTCTTCTTCCTTGAAAGGCACCGGGGTGAACTTGGGATAGGCGCAGATCGTCCCGACGCAGGTAAATTTCTCTACCCCGGCTTGATAGGCTGCATGGATCAACTGTGTGCCCATCATCAGGTTGTCGTAAAACAACTCCGCAGGTTTTTCCCGGTTAAGGCCAATACCGCCGACGTGAGCTGCAAGGTGGATCACAATATCTTGATTAGCGACAGCCCGTTGGCAAGCTTCCCATTGCCGCAGGTCATAGTCCTTCGATCGGGGAATGGAAATTTTATCAGGATTGGCTCCGGCAGCGATTAATTGCTGCACTACCTGTTTGCCGAGGAATCCTGCACCGCCGGTCACGACAATGCGCTTATTAGAAAGGTCGATCGCTGCTGAAGTCATGGTATGTCTAGCCTTGTACTGTAAAAAACTGCTGGGTATCTTGAAAAATGGCTCAACAACTTGCAACGCAGAATTTACAAGTTGAGAATTTACAAATAAGGACTGAGAAAGCCTATTAAGATGCCCTCAGTCCCTATTCCAAAATCAGCTATCTCCTTCAGGAGAGATGGCTGCAATGATTCATCTAGAAAGACATAGCAGCTACGTTTTCCCGCACGATCGCATTCTCAGAATTCACTGGGCCAGCGGGGGCATCAATGCCGACGGCACGCAGATCAGCATCCACCATCAAGTTCACCAATTCTTCAAAGGTTACCGAAGGCTCCCAACCGAGTTTTTCCTTCGCCTTCGCTGGGGTTCCAATCAGCAGATCCACCTCTGCCGGACGCAGGTAGCGAGGGTCAAATTCTACATACTGTTGCCAATCCATATTGACTCGACCAAAGGCTAGGTCAAGAAACTCTTTAACCGAGTGGGTTTCACCCGTTGCTACCACATAATCATCGGGCTCAGATTGCTGCAACATCAGCCACATTGCCCGCACATAGTCCTTGGCGTAGCCCCAGTCCCGCTTGGAATCCAGGTTGCCCATGAACAGTTTCTTTTGTTTCCCAGCTGCAATACGAGCTACTGCACGGGTAATCTTGCGGGTTACAAAGGTTTCGCCACGACGGGGAGATTCGTGGTTAAACAAAATCCCGTTGCAGGCAAATAGATTGTAGGATTCGCGGTAGTTAACGGTTTGCCAGTGGGCAAAGACTTTCGCGCAGGCGTAGGGGCTGCGGGGATAGAAGGGCGTTAGTTCGCTCTGGGGGACTTCCAGCACCTTGCCGTACATTTCTGAAGAACCGGCTTGGTAATAACGCACTTCATTGCCAGTCCGTTGCTGATAGTCCCGTACGGCTTCCAACAGGCGCAGGGCACCCATTCCCACACTGTCAGCAGTGTATTCCGGAGAGTCAAAGCTGACCCGAACGTGGGATTGGGCACCGAGGTTATAAATTTCGTGGGGTTGAACTTCTTCAATGATGCGACCCAGCATGGTGCCATCGGTCAGGTCACCGTAGTGTAGGAACAGGCGTGCTCCTTCTGCGTGCGGATCTTCGTAGATGTGGTCGATCCGATCGGTGTTGAAGGTGGAGGTACGACGGATAATCCCGTGCACTTCGTAGCCCTGCTCCAGCAAGAGTTCACTCAAATAGGAACCATCTTGCCCGGTAATCCCTGTAATCAATGCCCGCTTACGTTGCGTCATGCTAGTTCTTTCCTTCCCTGCGAATCACGATAGAAAACATTTACAAATCATTACAGACTAGCTTTCGTACAAATCTCGTGGAAGGACAAAAGTCCAACTGCCACAAGTCCAACTGCCACAAGTCCAACTGCTACAGATGGAATGGATCTAAGTGCAAGTCTGGTCTCTAATGAACTCATCCAAATGGATTAGGGATCCGTATAAAAATCAAACCTTCTAGGCAAAAAATCGTGATGAGACGCCTCATTACTCGATCGTCCTAGATTGAAATTTATAGATTTATTAATCCCTCAACCAAGCGTGATCGAAACGACTGCAATGAATCTTTGTGCGTTGGCTTGCCAGAGACAACTGTCCAACGACTTAAATTCCTGAAGTCATGCATAGTTCACGTTTTGGTCTCAAGAAGGTGCCAATAGCCTAGCCTGAATTGGGCGAGGATCGTATAAAGTCAGGCCAAAGTCTGTACGAAGACTCCTTAAAGTTCCGCCAATTGCCTGATGCAAGTTTTATCGAAGACAGTATAGCGGTTAGACAAAATCTAGTGAGCTTAGTCCAGGGAATTTAGCCTGTCAGGGTAAAGTTCACGACCCCCTAGTAGGCACCGTTGTTTTTAGGAAAGAGCACAACGCGCACCGTCTTGATGATCAGCCAGAAATCCAACCAAAATCTACGGTGAGTGACGTAGTAAGCATCCATGCGAACCCGTTGGGGATAGGGAATGTCATTGCGTCCCGAGACTTGCCAGAGCCCCGTGATGCCGGGACGGATAGAAAGCACTTGCTCAATGGCATCGCCGTAACGGTAGAGTTCTTCGGGCACCAAGGGACGAGGCCCGACCACACTCATGTCCCCCATGAGAACGTTCCAGAATTGAGGAAATTCATCCAGACTGGTAACCCGCAGGAAATGACCGATCCAAGTAATACGCGGATCCTGTTTGAGTTTGAAATTTTCTTCAAATTCCTGCTGTAAGTGCGGCGAGCTGGCTAACATTTCCGTCAGTAACCGATCGGCATTATTGACCATGGTACGGAACTTAATGCAGCCAAAATGACGACCCTGCTTGCCTACGCGCTCTTGGATGTAAAAAACTGGGCCATCGGAACTGAGGGCGACCAGCAGGGCCAAAAGCAAGTAGACCGGTGAAAAAAGAATGAGTACAGAGAATGAAAAGACAATATCAAAAAGGCGTTTGACGATCGCTCGATCCAGTAAAGTCCAAAGCGGCGGTTTGCCCCGACGAGACTTTGACTGACCTCGAATGACCTGTCCCGAAGCAATTGGGCTATCGGCAGTCATGTTACGCATACTCCACACCACACACTGATTTTTCGATAAAAATGAATTCAATTCCGTAAAAACTGTAAATTTTTGCGAAAAAAGCTTTCACTTTTTCGAAGAAATGTAGTTCCGATCATAAAGCGATCGTCCCCACTTGGCTTAAATTGGATCAAATTTTAGGGCAGTTTATGGGTTGTCATAGCCAGGAACGATCGAGATGCTGCTGGGTTTTGAACTCGCTGTAACTGCGATCGATAAACTCCAAGTACCGATCGCGAAAGACCGTGGGTTGGAACCCTAAGGCATGCTGATGGATCACCTCAGGCTGAAGCTGGGCGTATTGATCTTCAAAAGCTTGAATCGTTTCCTGTAAGCTCGCGATCGTTTGTTGGGGGAATAGCATACCCGTGCCTTGGGTGCCCCACTGTCGCACATCTTTCACCGTTTCTCCAGTACCGCCAGCAGCGTAAGCGATGACGGGTGTCCCGCAGGCTTGGGCTTCTACCGGGGCGATACCAAAATCCTCATAGGCTGCATATACAAAGGCTTTGGCCTGGGCCATGTAGCGTTCAACCACCTCATTGGATTGCCAACCTAGGAGTTGAATATTGGCCTTAGCCCGCTTACGAATTTTTGCCAGATCAGGGCCATCGCCAATCACCACCAAGGGCAAACCGAGTTGGTTAAAGGTTTCGACAATTAAATCAACTTTCTTGTAACTCACCAGCCGCGAGACCGTGAGATAAAAATCTTGTTTTTCGGTAACCAAGGGAAAGCGATCGACGGCAACGGGGGGATAAATGACTTCCGCCTCCCGCCGATAGCAGCGCCAAATTCGTCGCGCTGTCGTTTTCGAATTAGCAACAAAATAATCCACCCGGTTTGCAGAGAGGACATCCCACTGGCGCAGTTGGTGCAGTAAATAGCGCGTCAGGATGCCCGGAATTCCGCGCCCCGATCGACTGTTGTTGAGATAGTCAAAGGTCAAATCCCAGGCGTAGCGCATAGGGGCATGACAGTAACACACATGCATCTGGTGGGCTTTGGTTAGCACCCCTTTGGCCACTGCATGGGAGGATGACAAAATAATGTCATAGGGACCCAAATCCAACTGTTCGATCGCCAAGGGCAGCAAAGGTAAGTATTTCTGAACGCCTTGTTCTGCCAAGGGAAAATGTTGCAAAAACGTATGGCCGATCGTGCGTCGGTAGAGATAACTTTTGGGGTTGCGGGATTCAAAGTCGATGAGGGCGTAAAGATCTGCATCAAGGTACTGCAAGATTTCCTGGACAACGAGTTCGGAACCGCCAGTGGCTTTTGGGGTCAACCACTCATGGACAAGGGCGTAGCTGGGCATAGACGAATGATGTCAGAGGGCTAAAGCGGGAATCTAGTCGAGAGATAAGGCATTGATCAAGTCAGCGCATGAATCCATCAATCGAGCATAGCGGTTAGTGGCATAACAGTGAGGCATAGCGGTTCAGTTGGATCAAGTGACGCGCAAAAACAAATCGACCAGCCTCTCCCTAGAAGCTGGTCAACTAGATATTAAGTAAACCAAGAATGGTTTGCTGTTGTCGTTTCACATCGAAGGAACCTCAACTCTGCGCGTTCCCAAGCGTGCAGAAGGCTCTTATAGAGTATTTATCCCTATTGACTTGGAATTGTAACAGAAAATACGAAAAATTCGTTGTGAAAATTCACATGATTTCGAAACTTTGCGATCGCCCACTGCAACTGGGATCGTTACGATCTGGATCCGTCGTCCGCTAAACCTTTTTCTCTTCCCGGAGCCAGGATAGCCCCCTTTGGGGATTGCCCCAGAGAATTTGTTCCTGCTTATAAATTACTGTGCCTGGCTTTGCCCCCTTGGGTTTGTAAACATGTTTGGGTTGGGTGTAGATCACCGGAACCTGCTCACTTTGGCGGGCTTGGCTGTAGTAAGCGGTGAGATCAGCGGCAAATTGTAAATCTGCTTCATCGGGGACGCTGCCCGGTGGCATCCGCAGCAACACATGGCTACCCGGGATTTCCTGGGTGTGAAACCAAAGATCGTAGTCCCCCGCAGTCCGAAAGGTTAGTTGGTCATTTTGGCGGTTATTGCGGCCAATCAGCAGTTCAAACCCACTGGGGGTTGGGTAATGGTGGGGTTCACTGGCCCGATCGCTGCCTTGGGCTTCCCGGCGATAGTTGGGATCTTCTAAGTAGCCCTGCTGGATCAGTTCTTCCCGGATTTCTTCCAGGGTGTCGAGGTCGGCGATCGTGGTGTAGGTTTCCAATTGACGCAGCGCAGTCTCAACTTGCTCAAGGTAGTGAATTTCCCCTTGGACAGTGGCCAGGAGGGGATCGATCGCGGCCCTGGCTCGGGTCAGTTTCTGGTACTGCTTATAGAGACTTTGGGCATTTTGGACTAGATTTTTCTCGGGACTCAGAGAAATTTTAATGGGTTCTCCAGTTGCAAAATCGGATAGCTCAATTTGATCCATACCTGGTTCCCCTAGGTGCAGGTGGGCCATTAACAAATCCGCCTGTTGGCGCAGTTCATCTGCGCGATCGCTGGCCTGGAGGCGATCCAGAAACCCCGATCTCTTACTGTGTAATTTGCCGAGGAGATTGGCCAAGCGCTGCTGAAGTTGGTGTTTCAGTTGACTAAAGATTTGCTCATTCCAGCGATCGGTATAGTAACGGTTTAGAATCTCCTGAGCGCTCAGATTCGGTGCTGCTGAGGGGAAAAAGTCCGGCTTGTTCCAACCCAAAACCGAATATCCCGAAGGGCGCAAACAAGGGTGAAAGTTCCCCTCGGCTAGGGTTTTCAGCCAGGTTTGCCAAGCGTCAAATAATCGCTGCCAATCTGTTGGCTGGAGTCGATCGGTTGGAACCGTCGCATCGAGATCAGCACGGCTAAGTAGCTCCGCCACTAATGTAGAACTGAGGCCGCGATAGGTTTTCAGTAAGGTTTTTCCCAGGGGGCCAGGGATCAGTTGAAGGCGATCTTGCCAGCGATCGCGGGGTTCTTCCAGCGTAGGACTATCACTAGTCGGTCGTGGTGGTAGTTCGTAGGGATCTCCCGTTTGGATCGATCGAATCCGAGACTGGCGATTCCCAACTTGGTAGGCTGCTGTGACAATTTCCTGGGCTTGGTTGACCAAAATTACATTGCTGTATTGCCCCATAATTTCCACGTAAACCTGCCAGAGAATTGGATCCCCAGGCCGTTTAGCAAACTGGAGCGCAATGACTCGCTCAAAGGGAGCCACGATCGCGATGTCCACCAATGCTAATCCTCCCAGTTGGTGCCACAGCTGTTGGCTAAAGGTGAAGGTATCAGGCTGGCGCGGGGGGGGATCACTGATGTGGAGCCGTGCTGCTTGGGGATTCCAGGAAATTGTAAGCCAGCTCCTTCCCTGGAGGGTGCGCAAGGCTAAACAGAGGGTATGGCGATCGCGTTGGTAAACTTGCTCCAGGCGGGCAGGAATCCAGGTTTGGCGAAGTTCATGACAAATCGCCATCAATGTCGTGAAATCAACGGGCTGCACAGTTCGAGTTGCCTAAGTGATGGAGCGTTAGGATAAAGGTAGAGAGGGTACGGAGGCACTGGTAAAAGATTACATGCTTAAAGAAGGCTGTGGATTATGTGGGCGATTAAGTGGAGTAATGATTTAAGTGGCGTAATGATTGACTGACCGCTCGTTTGCCCTCATCTCTAAATCCCTTCTTCCCTTTTGGAAGAAGGGACTGTGAACACAAGGGCTGTCTCAAACGCCCTCTTCCGCTCTAGGAAAGGGGCTGGGGTGAAGATGAATTAAGTTTTGTCCATCAATTCAAGATCAATTCAGGGTGGAGTCATTCAGTGAACTCCTAGACAGAGTGTAAACGAACAGGCTGCCCTAGTGTTTTTGTAGGTTATGGCATAACAGCCGTGGGCATAACGGCTGTGGGCTTGAGCGGTGGGCTCATTCCCTGGTTCACCCCATTAAATTCTGTTAGGCGACCCGTTGATTAGGGGAAGCAAGCTCCATGTTAAAACAGCGTGGGCAAGGCTTAAGTCTAGAGCCCTACCCATTCTGCTATCAACTCCAATAGGAAACAATAGTGAACAAATGGCCAAAAACTATATTTAGTATGGGGTTTAAATTATCTATCTAACTATCTGTCTGAACGATCTGTCTGAACTGATATAAATGACCGACTCTTATGCTAATGGAATCGAAAATTCAAATAGAAATTAATGAATTAAATAGCTCACTTAGGCATCATTAATCGTGCTGTTTGGTCAACTTGTTGTATAAAGTTGTATAAACTCAGAATCAGGAAAATCTTGCCCGATTTTGCCGATTTCTCTAATGTCCTTTAAGCTTGCTATCCGTTGTCGTATATCAGATTGAATTTGGGCTTCTTCCTAGGATCGGGAGCCAGGAACCTTTTCTTGATCGTCCTAGACTATGGTGTAGTGATGATGGGTGTAGTAATGACGCAGATATCTGTCCAAAGGGTGTAGGTTCTCAGATTGTCTCCCCTAGGTGCTGTCATCCTTTAGAGGCCAGACGCTCTTGCAGTAGATGTTTTTACGCCCCTCGTTTGGGAAAGTTGGGACGACCACTGTAATACTTATCCCTCGAGGCTTCTAGGGGAAATTGATGATGTGCCCTAGTGGACTGTCAGTTTTCAATTTGTGGATAGAGGCGCTTCAGTCGAATCCGAGCATCGGCAGTAGTAAACTGCCAATCTACTGCCTTTTGCAATTGATTACGTTCAGTGTACCAAGCCTGGGT